>NZ_JBKGYF010000062.1:0-10159 GCF_046546175.1 Methanohalobium sp.
TAATACTCCTCCACTGTTTTCGGTAGACTTCCAGTACGGGGTTCTGAGACGCCATGTATGCCTTGAATAAGTCAAAATTATGATCTCCGGGGAATCCAGCTTTGCACAAAAAATAAATTTCCTGCACAAAAAGTCGTCAATTTAGGACCTTTTTTGTGCAAAGCCCTTAGTTCAGATATATCTAAAATGTTTTCTCTTATTTACGTCAGTACTATTCAATTAAGCCAATTTTTTAGTGTTTCATGTAACGATGAAAATATCAAAGGCAATAATATATTCTATTAAGGATTTCTACAGAGCTTGTCAAATCATATAATTTATAGTCATTAACTCATTAAATTATACCTTGTATTTGTACATAGAATTTGTTCATCCATGCTTTAGCAAATGACAGATATTTTTCTAGTTCCATGAACAATGTTTTTATGATAATCTCATATGCTGTTTGTGTATAATTAACTACATACCTTACTATAGTTGTCCAGCAGAAAAATGATGTTTAAGTTGTGGAACATATCCAATAATTATATGATTACATTTAAGGTTAATATATTTTTGAGAATCGTTACATCTATAAATCAAAAGAACAATATCGGTTAAGCATGAAAGCGTGTATAATGTGTGGAGGAAAAGGGACAAGACTTCACCCTTTAACTTTTGAGCGCCCCAAACCAAGCATACCTATTTTGAACAAACCACTTCTAAGTCATTTGATCGAACATCTGGCAAAAGAAGGGTTTACAGAAATCGTTGTTACCCTCGGATACATGGGTCATATGATAGAAGAACAGCTTGGAAACGGGCGTATGTTCGGGGTTCATATTGATTATGTATATGAGCATAAAAAACTGGGTACTGCCGGTAGCGTGAAAAATGCTGAAAATTTACTCGGTAATGAACCATTTATTGTTCTTAGTGGTGACCATGTATTGAATCTGAACTTGAGGGATATGTTCAGATATCATGAAATGAACAAATCGTTAATAACAATTGGATTACTTTCTATTGATGACCCCAGAGAATTTGGTATTGCAGATATGGATGTGAATAACAAAGTTCACAGATTTCTGGAAAAACCCGATTCCGGTGAAATATTCAGCAATCTTGCAAGTACTGGTATTTATGTATGTGATCCTGAAATTTTTAATTATATACCTGAAAACACCCAGTATGATTTTGCAAAGGACGTGTTCCCAAAACTAATGTCAATGGGTAATGATATAAGAGGATTCCTTGTTTATGGTGAATGGACTGATGTAGGGAACCCTGCTGCATACCGCGCAGCTCAACGCTGGATGCTTGCCTCATTGACTGGTACATCGATTCTGGGACGTTTCAACACAAAAAATGCACGCATAAGTGGACCTTTAAAGATTGATAATAATGTAATGGTAGGTTCAAATTCCTCACTTGTAGGTCCAATTGTTATTGGTGAAAATACAGAAATAGGTGACAATGTTCTAATTGGCCCATATACTGCAATCGGTTCAAACTGTGTTATTGGAAACAATGCCCGGGTTCTCTCATCATATATCTTCAATGATGTGAAGATAGGCCAAAATACAAACGTATCAGGTGCAGTAATCGATAATAGTGTAAGGATAGGACAGAATGCAAGTTTGGAAAATGGTACAGTACTGGGTGCTAAAGTAACTGTTGGAAATGGGGCAACAATCCATTCAAATGTCAAAATCTGGCCAGATTTAACAATTAAAGAATCTGAAAATGTAACACGTAATATGTACAATCCAGAATATAGTGAAGAATAATAATTGCTTTAGTATTCTGGATTGATTGCATGTGTAAATTCAAAAATTGGCTAAAGGCATCTCTTCTAATAAGTGGGATATCTGTTATAATACTTCTTGTTATTACAGTTGATTCTGAAACAATAGATGCCATCCTGAAAATCAAATATCACTACATATTGCTGGCTATTATTCTGCATTTGATTGCATATTTTACATGGAGTCTTCGTACGAGAGCCATGTGCCGGGGTATTAATTACAAAGTCAGACTTTTAAAATGTGTTGAAATTATAACCGCAAGTACCTTTGCGGCATCCATCACCCCTTCCTCAATAGGTGGAGAACCTGTACGAATCGAACTACTGCATCAGAATGACTTACCACGTGGACGTGCATCTGCTATAATTGTGGGAGAGCGATTTATGGACGCACTTCTGATTCTTTCTTCAGCACCTATAGCCCTTTTCATATTAAAGCATGCGTTTTCAGGTTCCAATCTGGATGTAGTGTTTATTATCGGTGAATTTATTTTATTATCCGCTCTGGTTATATTGTTGTACGGAATTTCACGTCCTGCAAATTTAAAACGTATTATACATTTTATTGTCATAAGAGTAACTAAGTTATTCGGTAAAAAGAAAGAATATCAAACTTTTTACATTCTCAAACAAATCGATTCAGAACTCGATAATTTTCATGAAAGCCTGCATATGCTTTTGAATGTGGGTCGCAGTAGTTTATTGTACGGTATGATATTTACCATACTTTACTGGATTCTTGAATTTTCTATATTACCCGTTATCCTTGCAGGGTTTAACCAGAACCCGCCCATAATGCTTGCATTTGCAGCACAGATTTTACTTCTTATTATCATAGCAGTACCTGCTAAACCAGGTGCCAGTGGTGTTGCAGAGTTTAGAGCAACTACACTTTTTTCAGTTTTTGTAGCATCATCTTTAATAGGAGTTACTGTAATTGCTTGGAGAGCTTTTACCTACTACATGAACCTTTTAGTGGGTGGATTTGTGAGTATAAAAATCATCAGAGATACAGAGCTGATGAACAGGTTATTTGGATGATATTCAGATTGATATATAGTTGATGAGTTTCTCACCCTGGCTTACTCTTTCCAGAAAATCGTTTTCATCTTTGAATGGTATGCCTTTATATATGTCAATAGCCTGTTTTTTTCCAATACCCGGAATTTCTTGTATCAAGGATAATGAGGCTTCATTTATTTTGAGAGGGCATGGAATACCCGTGATTGAGCGGTGTCCGTGACCTGTTACCATAACATCAATGAATCGTCTTACATGGAGTTTTTCAGGTATTCCTACAAGTAACGGATAAGACCCCAATTGTCTTCCGAATGTAACATTATCTTTGTGGACTTCAAGCAACACATTTTTAAGAACAGTTCCATCAGGTACAAGTCTTCTGAGCAAGGGTTTATCTATATATTCTCTTACATTTTCTTTATGATTTAAGAATAGTTTGTTGTGTTTTTTTGAGATGGTGTCTTTGCCATAAATAGGAGTTCCTGGGAATGTAATCACCTGTCTTAGATTTATACGTCTAATCAGGAGTTCGGAGTCCAGTATTTTTTGCAGGAATTCATAGTTTAATTTGAAGATTTTCTTTGTTTCACCTTTTAGACCGTATACAAAATTCAACCCAGGAAGCAGTTCCGGGAGCCCGTTGAAACCACGTTTACTTCCTGATTTGTTTATGATTTTAATCGCTTCAAATACTTCATCAGGTGTAGCTTTAAGATTGTTTGCAGCTATAACATCAGGGTCAGCACTTTCCATGCCAAGGGCACATACATCACCCGAAGTATGGTATTTTATTATGGTGTTTATGATTTCGTGGGATTTTTCAGGATATCTAGCAATTGTAGCTGGATTTACATTATCCATATGCAAAACCTGTAAATCAGGAGCTACATCCCATATACCCTTGTAAAGTTTTTCTATGGCATCTGGGTTGGGTTCAGGAATATCTTCTTCGTTTTCAATGGAATGATAGGTAAAAAGGTCGGGCTGTCGACCAATCCTGAAATATCGAGCGCCTGATTGGTATAGTTCTGACACTTCGGCTACCACATCATCTATGGGTCTGTATCTGGATTCTTTGTAAAAAGGCTCAGTGCAGAAAGAACAATGGGTTTTTCTTTCACATCCCCGGTAGGTTTCCAGTTCACACATGATGTATGGGTAATCAGGATGTTGCTGATGGATAAATGCACCATTTACGGCCCATTTTCCGATTTCTTCTACAGTTCTCTGTCGGTGCTCAATGTTTTCGATTTGTCCCTCATTCTGTACAAAATCGTATACAAATGCTTCAATATCTTCTTTGGCAACAAAAACATTTTTGACATCAATACCAAGTTCTGCAGCGGATTCCCCACCCTGTTTACTGAAACCAAGACGTACAGGTCCACCGAGTATTTTGGTACCGGATGCAGTTGTAAAAATGCTTTCAATTTCGCTGAGATTTATTGGTGAACTCCGTAAATATTTACCAGGTACTGTCATTCCTGCGATTATAACAACAATATCAGCATTTTTAATTATTTCCTTCATATCGGATGATGTACGCAGCTGATCGATTGTAGTATAATGAATGTCTTTCTGGTCAAAGTTACATTCATACAAAGCCCCAGCAATATATCTTGGATATGGTGACAAATAAGGAGGTACTCCAAAACATGCAGGTTCATCTACATAACCATCTACTATTACAGCTTCCATATTATCCATTAAATTTTGTATCCTTGCAGATGTTTGTTTAGAATTATCATCAAAGCCATTGAAAATTTTAACGCCTTTATAATATTTAACGAGAGAAAAATAAAAGCATCATTTATTATATATATTTATAATCACATAGTAAGGGATTAGAAAGCAGATGTAGAGAATGAGGGAAAAACTCTACACCTGTTACCTGTTTAAAGTAGTGGACGAGCAGTTTAATGGTTGAGTGGGGTTCAACCAGTGGGGAGTGTGCGAAAGTAGTCAAATTGGTTATATCTGCCCAATCTGTGTAGTTGGGGGGTTACATAGATTGGGCAGCTATTCTTATCAATTGGAGTTAGTTGATTTTGAGTATCCACACCATATAGCTATATTCGATAGATTTTATATATATTTATGATTTTTATATATTGGTAATCTTTAAAATATTATATTAAATGTTGATACGATACATTTATTTACTCAAGACCATGTTTTAATATGAAAATATGTAATATTTCTCGATGTTTATTTAAAGCTACTTTGTTATTGGTTGATATAGTCAATTGATATAAAAATATCCTGTAGACGAGTTGATTTTAATGAGAAGTGACACTATCAAAAAAGGAATGGAACACGCACCCCATCGTTCACTCCTGAAAGCCACCGGGGTTACGGATTCCGAGATGGATAGACCCTTTATCGCAGTTGTAAATTCCTGGAATGAAATAGTTCCCGGACATATTAATCTTGATAAACTGGGAGAATCAGTAAAGGCAGGAATAAGAAATGCTGGTGGTGTACCTTTTGAATTCAATACCATCGGTGTATGTGATGGGATAGCAATGGGTCATGAAGGTATGAAATATTCACTTCCAAGCCGTGAGGCTATTGCTGATACCATTGAACTTATGGTTCAGGCACATCAGCTTGATGGTATGGTCCTAATAGCTGCATGCGACAAAATACTGCCAGGTCATCTAATGGCTGCCGGACGTTTAAACATACCTGCCATTGTAGTAACAGGCGGCCCCATGCTGCCGGGATATGTCGGTGATGAATGCTGTGACCTTGTATCTGTTTTTGAAGGTATAGGTTCCTGCCGGAACAACAATATCTCAGAATCCCAGTTAAAAATGATTGAAAATCAGTCCTGCAGTGGTGCAGGATCATGTGCAGGGTTGTTCACTGCCAATACGATGTCCTGTTTAACCGAAGCAATGGGAATGAGTCTTCTTGGCTGTGGAACTGCACATGCTGTAGATGCAAAAAAAGCGCGCATTGCCAAGGAATCCGGCGAGCGTATAGTCCAGATGGTGGATGAAAACCTTACACCACGTCAGATAGTGACTGATGAAACCCTCAAAAATGCTATCAAGGTAGACATGGCAATAGGTGGAAGTACCAATACAGTACTGCATCTTCCGGCGATTGCCAGTGAATTCGGACTGGAGCTGCCGATTGAAATATTCGATGATTTAAGCAGAGAAACACCACATCTAATAAATCTGCGACCAGGTGGATACAATCACATGCTTGATTTTGACAGAGCAGGTGGTGTCCAGGCAATACTTGAGAGAATAAAACCAATGCTTTTCCTTGATGCAAAGACTGTGACCGGGAAAACACTTGGTGAAAACCTTGAAAACTTTGTTGTGATAAACCCTAAAACAAACAAAGAAATTATAGCAACAATCGATGACCCGGTACATCCGGAGGGCGGCATTGCAATCCTTAAAGGTTCCCTTGCACCTGAAGGTTCAGTAATCAAGCAGTCTGCAGTAAATGAAAATATGCTTGTACATAAAGGCCCGGCAAAAGTTTATGACAGTGAAGAAGATGCCATGTGCGGAATACTGGGTGGGGATATAGAACCTAAAGATGTAGTTATTATAAGGTATGAAGGACCCAAAGGTGGACCTGGAATGCGTGAAATGTTGTCCCCGACTTCTGCAATTGCGGGGATGGGACTTGATACCGTTGCACTGGTTACGGATGGACGTTTCTCTGGCGGTACCAGAGGACCCTGTATAGGTCATGTTTCACCAGAAGCCATCGATGGTGGGCCTATAGCATATGTCCAGAATAGTGATGAAATCGAAATCAACATCCCTGAAAGAACTCTTAACCTTAATATTTCAGAGGACGAAATGAAAAAAAGGCAGGAGTCATATAGATTATCTGAAAAAGAAGTGGATTCGAAGTATCTTACAAAATACCGGAAATCGGTAGGATCTGCAAGTAAAGGCGGGATACTTCAATAATTTTTCTTTTTTTGCTGAGATTTTTAAACAGAATAAAGGGGGATGGTCTAATTCCAAAAAGAATTAAAGTAGCCAATAGGGCACGATGTATTGGATGTTATTCCTGCATGCTGGCATGTGCAAGGACTTATTATAATACAGTGTCATTGAAAAACAGTGCAATTGATATACAGACAAAAGGCGGTATAGAGGAAGGTTTTGTCCCTATAGTATGCCATGCCTGTATAGATCCACCGTGTTCAAGAGCCTGTCCAACTGGAGCACTTACAGTAAGGAAAGGTGGTGGTGTTGTACTCCACAGGAATTTATGTGAAGGTTGTAAATATTGTGTAGATGCGTGTCTTATAGGTGCAATACATCTAGATGCTGAGGGTAAAGCTATAGTCTGCAAACATTGTGGAGTATGTGCAACTTACTGTCCTCGGGATGTACTTGAACTAAGAAAAGTGGGAGAAAATGGTGAAGAGATTGTAGATACAGGTTAACATATCAGAGGGATTTAATGACCGATTCAATTATAAACAACATGTCTAATGTACTTTATGTAGACCTTACAAACGAAAAATCAAAAGTTGTTCAAAGACAGGAGCTTTATGACAAATATTTGGGCGGAACAGGTGTTGCAACACAACTACTCCATGAGGAATTCACCGAAATAAAAGATGCCCTTGACCCTGAAGCACCTATCGTTCTAAGTATCGGACCATTTTCCGGGATTTATCCCTGCTGTACAAAGGCTGTAGCAATGTTCCGTTCTCCCCTTACCGGAGAACTGGGTGAATCATATTCAGGAGGTAGAATTGCTACTGTTATGAGGTTTGCAGGATATGATTCTATAGTGATTACCGGAAAAGCAAAACATCCTGTATACCTCTCTATCCATGACGGGAATGTGGATTTCAAGGATGCCACCTCTATATGGGGACTATCATCAACTGTTGATGTTGGAAAAATACTCAGAGATATCGAACCATACACCGGCAGAAGAAGTATCATACGTATAGGTTCTGCGGGAGAGAATGGAGTTAAGTATGCCAATGTAAATGTTGACACCTACCGACATTTTGGGAGACTTGGTATTGGTGCTGTTTTTGGTTCCAAAAATTTGAAAGCTGTTGTAATATCTGGCAATGAAGAACTACAGGTGACAGATAAAAAAGAATACAATAACGAGTACAAGGAACTTTATAATAAAGTAGTTAACACCGATTTAATGGAAAAATACCATGATTTGGGAACCACAGAAAATATAAATGTTTTAAATGAACTCAATGCTCTGCCAACCAGAAACTTCCAGCAGACTTTTTTTGAATGTGCGGAAAATGTGTCGGGTGAAAATTTTGGAGATAATTATCTAATCAGGAAACTCTCCTGTACAGGATGCCCAATAGGATGTATACATGTTGCAATGCTGAAGAAGTTGTTTTCAAATGCTCATGATATTGAAGTTTCAGATATTCCATACGATTATGAACTTGTGTATGCACTCGGAACAAATTTGGGACTAACTAAACCAAAAGATGTACTGGAGTTGATAGACTCCTGTGAGCACTACGGAGTTGATGTGATTAGTATGGGTGTTGTACTTGCATGGGCAACTGAAATGTCGATGAAGAGAAAAATATCAACAGATGAGACCATGGGAGTATCGCTCAGATGGGGGGATGCAACAAATTATCTTCGCGCCATTGACCTGATAATAAAATCTCCAAATGAATTCTATTCTGCTCTTGCAGAAGGTGTCACAATTGCTTCAGAAAAGTATGGCGGCAAAGATTTTGCAATGCAGCTTGGAGGACTGGAAGTACCTGGATATCATACAGGACTTGGAAATGTTGTAGGGCTTACAGTAGGTGTACGACATTCACATCATGATAATGCAGGATACAGTGCAGACCAGAAGTCGTTTAAGAACGGTCTATCAGATGAAGATATTATTGACCAGCTTATTTCCGAAGACGATAAGAGAGGAGTTCTTAATTCGCTTGTCATCTGTCTGTTTGCACGCAAGGTCTATACACCTGAATCTATAGTAAATGCTCTAAAACCACTTGGTATTGAAAAATCAGAAGAAGAGCTTGATAGGATAGGAAAAGAAATTTTCATGAAAAAGTACGAATTAAAGAGGAAATTCGGATTTAACTTGGACAA
Source organism: Methanohalobium sp. (assembly GCF_046546175.1). NCBI lineage: Archaea > Methanobacteriati > Methanobacteriota > Methanomicrobia > Methanosarcinales > Methanosarcinaceae > Methanohalobium > Methanohalobium sp. The sequence continues at coordinate 8,902 of NZ_JBKGYF010000062.1, forward strand.
CCTTAAACTTCCAGGACGGTTTTTTGAAACTGCATCTACTAATGGTATAATTGATGAATCAAGGGTTGAAAACGCAATTAAAATATACAAAAGCAAAAGGGGTTTTTAAGGTGGGGTTTGTCTGGAAATCACTGGAATCTGTTCAATATGTGGCAGACCTGCAAAATTGTATACATGCAGGTTATGCGGTAGGCACGTATGTAATAATTGCCTAAATTCAAAAGGTATCTGTGTTCAATGTGCACAGGGTGTTAGAGGAAGACGTATCGAATAAATATTACACCAGACGATTGATAGGATGCTTGCTGGATTGTCCAATATCCAATCCTATACCTGCAGATGCTTCTGATACCATAATGTCACCCATTGCTGCAACAGGGAATGTATAAGGAGCATTTTCAATTGGACCATAGAGGACAAAATCCCCAGTTGCCATCTGCTGCATACAGGTAGAACTGATATCACACATCTTGTATATCAGTGGATCTTTCTTTCCTTTTTCTTTGAGCCAGCTCCATGAAGAGGGTGCATTGTGTATACCTGAACCGGTAGGGTATCCCCATTTAGCTTTTACATTTGCAGTCATCCTCAATGCGATACCTGCACCACTACCCATTGGAGTGATACTTGGATCAACCAGAATGTTGGATATTCCACAATCTCCTGCGATTTCCAACAGTCCTTTTTCAATAGTCCCTCCACCGTTTTCAAGCATTTTCATCCTTCCTTCCAGTGAAGAATCTATGGCGTTAAACCCGAGTATTATTGAACTGAATACATCAGAGTTTTTAAGTGCTTGTTCTTCGTCTTTTGAAATACTCAGATTAACAGAATTGTAGATTGTTTTATCTGCAAGTCCTATTTCTGTAACATGTTCCAGTGCTTTTTTGCGTACATTGGATTCTGATGAATCAATAATAAATGGTGCATCAGTGATTTCGGAAATGAAATCTATATAGTTGCATATATTATCAGGAGTTGTACCGTAAATATGTATCAGGTGGGGATTTCCAGTTTCATCAGAATTGGATTCCTGTACATTTACAAGCGTTTCAGCGGCGTTTTCATCAAAGGTGCCCCTGGATTCGTTTTTTACGATTTTATGTCCTTTATAAAAGATAGTTCCTGCAAGTGCAGTTGGTAATTCACCGGGTTGTCCCCCAATCTTCACACCTGCTATATTGACGATTTCCTGCTCTTTCCTGAATTTAAACATCTATTAACCTCACATATCGAATGGTGAAAAACAATTACAGTT
>NZ_JBKGYF010000063.1:0-9773 GCF_046546175.1 Methanohalobium sp.
GCACGCATATGGTTCTTCTGGGTCAGATACATACATTATACAATCGTTTAGCAAAATACTTATATTTTTTTGACCATTTATCATACCACGATGCTAAAGACATCGTGGTTTTCTTTACCTTTATAAAATAAGTTTTAGTGCAGTTTATATTACTGCACTTTTTTTCTTTTTCCTCAATTTGATATCAGTGTTTATAAGAAGTTCAATGTAAAAATTTTGATGAGGATGTTACAAAATTGTTAAATTGTATCAATTTCATATTATTTATAAAGGGATTATTATGAAGAATCAAGATGATGTTAAAACCTCTTTAGGTTTAGACTATAATATAGAAGGAGCCTTATCATATTTATTTGGGTTTTTAAGTGGTATAATTCTGCTCCTGCTGGAAAAAAACAGTTCATTCGTTAGGTTCCATGCTATGCAGTCAACTATAGTATTCCTCGGACTATATGTATTGACTGCTATATTTAGTATCATACCGTTTATAGGAAATCTAATTGCAAATGTTATCCAGTTGGTTATCCTTGCAGCATGGATTATAGGTATGGTCAAAGCATATCAAAGAGAATATTTCAAATTCCCGATTGTTGGAGATTTTGCTGAATCACAACTCCACAAAGTTTGATGCTATTGACACAGAATAATATTTTCTATTTCCTACATTCTATTTTCCAGCTTAATTTTCATTATTTTGAACTTCAATATTCAAATTGAATCTCTTTCCATCCCCATTAACATTTTCCCACGGACGTTTATATACACCTCTTATTTGTTGATTGCCTGTATCAGACACTTTGAACGTCCAGGTATGGGTTCCACCAACGCCCACTTTATCTTCACCGTCTTTATCTGGTATATACGTATCATTAACTAATACAAGGCCATCAGTTGAATTAAGTTCCCATTGGAATCCAGTAGTTGGGTTTTCTTCCAGTTCAAGAATTAAAAAGTCACCGATTTCTGCATTGATAGTTTTATTACTATCGTTTATGGTAATACTGATGTTCTGGGTTCCATCTGTTGAAGGTTCGCTGTCTAAACATCCAAGGAACATGGTCGATATTAAAATAGCTAAAATTGCAAGCACTGTTGAACTAGTAATATTACAAAATTTGACCATGATACATACCTATGCTTTTCTAAAGATTTCAATTTTTTCTGTTTAAATGATATATATTGTTCAAACGACACTTTTCAGTTAAGCCAATCTTTCACCTGATTTACAACTCTAAACCGCTGTGCTAATAAACACTAAAAATCTAAAGTAAATTTATATGTTCCATTGACTGAACAGTAGCCATATCGATAAGAAATTTAGATGTCATCTATAACTATCGCTACTTGACGTCCATCAGTTAATCCAAATATTACAGAGACTGTCCTTCCAGAAACACTCACTGGATATTATCCAAAATCAGTGTTCTGCAGTCATTTTCGGTTCGTATCTTAAACTTTGAAAACCTGTTGACCATTTCGCTCAATATAGATTAATCTTATAAATATTCCTATCGATCTTACTTATAGGAATTATAAAAGGTATTATTGAACTTTCCCTCCTAAACCAGTATAACCGGTCCATGCATGATTTTTGCAGACTATTTTTCAATCAAAAACGGAGATGTTAACATCAGTAACGATAATGATAACGATAACAAACATTCAATTAATCTGGACTGTATAAAAAGAGTTAATAGTAGAGGTGAATTCCTGGTAGCACCGGAAGACATCATGAAGAGATTGTGTCCTAAAACTTATTCTCGATTACATGGCGGCTGGATCAGGAGAGTGGACAACCTGAATCAGGAATATACTTCCGGCTATTCTATAATAGGTGATTTTTATAGCGACAGGAGAAGACAGTGGCTGGCTCCTGGACTATATATCGACTGTTCCAAAAACGGCAATAACAAGAAAAAAATTATCTACCACACACTTATAAAATTGAATTTCGACGGGACAGTCGAGCTGCTGGAACAGACCCGAAACAACCCGAGTTGGGCTACCGATTTATGGGACCCGATAGAAAAGTATTTACCAGAATTCAAACACTGTCAGGAAATTCTCCAGGAAGAGAAAACATACCTTGAATGCCGCCTAGAGGAAATAAATCACAGGTTGGAGGACCTGGATATGGATCAATAATGGAACTACGAAATCGTAGAACATAGGTTTTTTTATCGTACAAACCCGGACAAAGAGCTGCGGGACAAGAAAAAGTCTCAACCAATGAAAGGGGGCTAAGAGTGGGGGTATAGGAATGTCCCGCAGCTGCGTTCACTATATATTTATGAATTTATATAAATGCACTGGTTTCAAAAGTGATACTGTTTCGTCAAAGTAAACCATCATTTTATATATCCTTGTTCAAAGATTCAATCATTCCAGTCATTATATTACCACTTGTATCAACCAGTCTTAAATAGGTTTTCTGATGTCTAATTTAGTGAAGAATAAACAGCTGATTTTGCAGGTCTTCCAGGAAGAAAGGGCACTATATTAGATAAAATATGTAGAAATGTCTAATTTTAGTGCATAGCCATCAATCAAAAAACATATTCACATTTTTAATCTGTATCCAATTCCGTGATGCCCCTGATTTTAAACTGGTTTATTCATATATTATAACTCTAATAATTTAACAATCAGCAGGGGAAATAAGATTAATAAATGAGTAGACAGAATTAAATTAATTAGTACAATATGGTTCTTATATAATAAAAGGGTTTAAATGAGGCAAGTTTTTGGATGTCGAAGATTTTTTACAATATTTATCAAAAGTAGAGAAAAAAGGATTAGTTCCTACAAGCCATTTCCTTTTAAATCATGAAAAAAGAAAAAAACATATGCCTGCCCTTGATGAAATTTATGATTTAATATTGAATACAAAGTTAGTAGGGATATTAAAACAAGATGAGGGAAAATTTAAAATCTTCTACCGTAATAACAATAAATATGACCTTATTATAATCATGGCAGTTAAAAGGACTAACCCAGATTTGGTAATCAATCTGGTCACTTGCCACATTCAAGAAATAAAAAAGAGGCTTAGAAAAGATGATTGAGTCATCAATGACCCGTACAGGTGATGGGATAGATTATGATTTTGAGTATGATATAATCTATTTTTATTCAGATGAAGTAGATTATAAACATTCCATAGATTTAGATGATGTGATATTAGATATCGGTGAGGATGACTCTTTAATTGGTGTCCAAATAATAAATGCATCTAAGAAATTTAAAGTCCCTAAACACTCATTACGTGAACCTAAAAAATTCAATGCAAGTGTGAAGATAGCGAACAATGAAATAAAAGTAGAATTGAGTCTTACTGTTGATATTAGAAATAATATGACACCTAAAAAAGCGTTTGCACTTGGAGATAATGATTTTAACCTTCCTAATGGAACATTGTCAATGGCTTGCTGAAAAACAATAATAAGATAGCAGTTTTTTCTGAAAGAAGCAGCATTAAGTATGATGTGGCCAAAAAATCCTCGAATTGTCCTGTGGGTCTATTTCAGTTAACCACTAAGAAACAGGCAAGAAACCGGGAATCTCTCTATTTTTTATATCTACCTGGATTGTTTAAAACATTTACTGTAGATTTTGAAAGTTGTTAGACTGATTTTATACTTTTCAATTTTTATTTCGATTTTCTGTGTGACATGAAACATTGAAAATTAGAATTATCATTGAATCAAATCGATAAAGCCTATTTTGTTGCTGGTTTTTCTTGATAATTATTACAGATTTTTTTTGGTATTAACTTTAAAAACCTGTTGACCGTGTCGCTCAATAATAGTTAGTCTTATAAACGTTCAAAATATTTGCAGATATGTTACTATAATAATTATAAAGAAAAATAAATAGGACTGATGACCATGTCAACTCTAACCGGAAAAGAAATCAAAGAACGATACAGTTATTTTGCAGATAACATCTTCACACATGAAGAAATAATCGAAATGCTTGACGACAACAAAGATTTTGCGATAACACACGGCTCAGATGAGTACATGTTAGAAAACCTCAATGTATATGGTGTGCATGAAGCAATCCTGGTCCTACATAATGGACAGATTGTCAACGCGTTCAGGTACAAAACCGATTGTGTTGACCAATCGCATCGATATGCTGTCCAGTGGGAACATCTCGACACTGGAACAAGTGAAGCAGTAGGTTTTGATAACATAGAGGATGCAATCGATTTCTACATCAAGAACATCAATAATTATAATCTGATGGGATTATATGATAACCTGCACGGTGATCTTGTCCGTCACGGCTCTCTCTGGAGGGAACTGGACAGGGAAAATCTGGAAGATTATATGAACATTGATGAATGTACCATGTTGTACACAGTCGATTTAGACTACAAAACGCTCAGAAAAATCGTAGATAACAGCATCAATAGAGAATACATGAGATTGAAAAAAGAATGGGAGTTATGTTGATTTAAGAAAACGGAATCATCAGGGACATTTGGAACCTGACGGGTTTTCACATGATTCCTGATAACATTTTTTATCGGTAACTTGTTTATTATCAGGTTCCACCGGGTATTTTCAGTGTTGGACAGAAAACAATGTAGTTTAGATGATAGACATATCAAAAATATTTTCTTCTTTTTTTAAGTTATTACTTCCAGATTTTTAAACGAATAGCCGAAAATTAACCATTTTTTGATTCATTATTTAGTACCTGTTCTATCATAGGAATTAACGATGGGATGTTATTTTTTGCAGTTGTCCAGAGAATTTCTATATCGACACTAAAATAACCATGGACTATTTTATCACGCATTCCAGAAATATCTTTCCAAGGTACGGATGGATATTTATCTTTGATGTGCTGTGGAATGTTTTTTGTTGCTTCACCTATAATTTCAACCGCCATCATGACAGCGTATTGGGTCTTATCATCCCTCAAAAATTGATCATAGGTATATCTACTGGTAAAATTTTCTACCTTGTTAGCAGCATCAAGTATATCTTGGAGATATGTTATTGCATCTCGTTTCATACAGTTTCAACTTCTTCTAAAATGTTCTCTTCTAGACGGGGTTTCAAACTCCTTTTTGGCACAAGGTCAACTTTAACACCTAGTAGGTCAGACAGATAATTTTCAAGGCTATTGATTTCCATTAATCCAGGTGTTTTACTAAATTCTACTAATATATCAAGGTCACTTTCTTTTGTATCCTCCCCACGTACGTAGGACCCGAAAATTCCAAGATAACTTACATCGTATTTCCTTTCAAGTTCTGGAAAGTGATTATGAAGAATTTTTTTATACTTGTTCAAGTTATCCGATGCCATAAAATGCTCCACCAATAAATGATATGTTAATTTATTTTATATAAAACTAAGTTTGTAAACATTTTAGAAAGATAATTATCTGAATTTAAGAAATCTTCAGTATCCAAGGAATTATACAAATCAATTATATTTTTAGATGTATTTTTCAGGTACTGGTTATATCTACTAAATTTAGTTGCTTGGTATCTATTTTGATTATTTCTCAAAGAAACGATTTATTTTTATTTTCTGTGTGACATGAAACATTGAAAATTAGAATTATCATTGAATTAAATCGAGAAAGGCTATTTTGTTGCTGGTTTTTCTCCATAAAGGTTACAGGTTTTTCTGGTATCAACCTTGAAAACATGGAACAAAATATTAATCCTGAACCAGTATTAAAACTTTTAAAACCTGTTGACCGTCTCGCTCAATATTGATTAATCTTATAAACATCCTGACCAATCTTATTCATGGATCTGTAAAATCCCTGTGGTATCAAAATAATCTCCACCAGTACTATTGAATCGATTTTGTTCCATTTATCCAGCTGATTTTTACAGGGATTTTACAGAGTCCTCATATCTAATCAATATAAAAAAACGGTCGTGGTAACATTAACAACGATGAAAACCCATCGAAAAAATTGAACTGCATAATAGACAAGAACGAGCGGGGAGAGATCCTCGTGGAACCTAAAAAATTGATGAAAGAAATCACACCACTTATTTTCACCCGCGATGGCGGTGGCTGGATGAGGAAAGTGGAAGGATTGAATAAAGATTATACTAACGGGTATTCTCTTGTTGGTCCTTTTTATAATGTATCTAAAAAACAATGGTTAGCTCCAGGGCTGTATATAGACTGTTCCAAAAGTAATGAAAATGGAAAGATAAGATACTGCTGTACGTTGATTAAACTAAATTATGACAGCACCGTTAAGATACTGGACCAGCAATGCAATAATCAAAGCTGGGCTGTTGACATGTGGGATGTGATTGAAGAACATCTGCAAGAATTCAAATCACAGGATGTGATTCTTAAAGAAGAGAGAAAGCAGCTCTCCGACCGCATCAGGGAAATCAATGAAGAATTGAAAAACCTAGATGATGCCTGATAACTGATTTTCTAATTTTTGACGCCCTGCAGTTCTGCTGCAGGGTTTTTTTCTGCTGATTAGCTGTCCATTCTCAAGTGAGTGTATGTGTGGGCTTTTTTCCCCGTACCACCATCATCAGGACTGAAACTACTGCAGCTCTGTACTGTTTTAGTCAATTTTAACTTTGAAAATCTATTGAGCGTATCGCTCAATAGTGATTAAACTTATAAACATTCAAAATATTTGCTATTACGTTACAATAATCGATAAACGGAGACCACATCTCTATGATTTACAGGAGAGCCTCCTCCAATATCGATTTTCACAATTCAAAATAATAAATTCATAACCTTCACGGAGGTTTAACTCTTGAAAAACGGTAACCAATCATCAAAATCACAATCACGATCATTTAGGTCAAGCATCGATGAAATAAAAAACAACATCGACATTGTCGAATTAATAGATAACGATGAAAACACAACTCGACTGAATAAAAGAAAATCAGATGAATACCGGGGAAGCATACTTCCAGTCGGAAAATCTGGAGATTCGCTCGTAGTCAACAGAAATAAACAAACATGGTACTGTCATAAAAACAAAACCGGTGGAGATGTCCTTGACTGGTTAGCATACACCAATGACCTCGACATAAAGTCCGATTTTAAATCAGTTCTCTCGATAGCAGCAGAAGAAGCAAATGTTGATTTGGATTCCTATGACATCAATACTGAGAAACTGCAAGAAAAAAGAAAAGTTTTCGATACACTAACAAGCATCATCAAAGATTATCATAATCATCTGAGCGATGAAATTATAGAACTGATTGAAAATCAGTATGGATTGAATAGAGATACCATCGAGAAATATCAGATCGGATTCGCTCCTGATTTTGAAACTCACAAATCAATCATCAAAAAATATGATCAACATGACCTGCTGCTTACAGGTCTGTACATGAAATCTAAAAACGGTTACATTATACCACTGTACCAATCTCGGATAGTTTTTCCGTACTGGGGAGCGAACAAGGTGGTTTATTCAACTGCAAGGAAAACAACGTATACACCTGACAATGAATTCGAGGGTGCTAAATACAAAAAACATGCACACCGCAGCGAAAAACATCCATACGTCAGCGAGTATATCTATAATAGAGTATTCACCGACATCGCCGATGATTCTGATTATGTTCTATTTTCAGAAGGCATAACGGACGCGATGCTAGCATCTCAGCTCGGTTTCTCAGTAGCATCTCCCGTGACTACGAGATTTGACAAAAATAATGTTGACGAGATCGCAAAATTAGTATCAGGCAAGGATGTTTATATCTGCTTTGATAACGATGATAACGGATCAGGTCAGACTGGTGCTCTGAAAACAGCTCTACAACTGGAACAGAATAATGTGACCGCGAAAATTGTAGAGCTTCCAAGACCTCAAAACTCAAAATCTATCGACTTCGTTGAATACATGAAAGAGCATTCACTCGATGATTTCATGCAATTGCTCGATGATGCTCGCTATCCGTATCAAATCGAATTGAGTACGTATAAGATAAAAGACACGAGTAAAGAGAACCTCGCATCTGCTAGATACTTTATCAATGATAACCTGTTGCATTTCTATCCTGATGATATTCAAGCAATCGTGGAAGATGAAGTGTGCAACCATTTCATGATAAAATCGAATCAAAAAAGGAATCTACTTAAGTATTCTAAAGAACAGAAACAAAAACGAGATCAACAGATTCATCAGGAAAAAATTGAACAGCAGATAGAAGAAGAGACATCATCATCAAGCAATTATTTTGGAGTAGAAATCCCGCGACCATACGCACTCTCTGACGACGGTATTTTCAAACAGATGTATAACCCGGATTCAGGTAATATCGATTTTGTAAAAATAAACCATCGACCTTCAGCGATAACTGCTATAGGGGACAGTCTCGACAATAATTCGAACTGGTTCAATATTGAATTTTTAGACTACAAAAGCAATCATAAAACTATAACCGCATCTCAAACACAGACTCACACGAAAGACGGTCTCAAGCAACTGTTAAAAAAAGGTCTGCCGGTTCTGGAACAGAAAATGAACCAATTATCTGAATTCTACGTTGAACAGATAATGAATTGTGAGTTACCATATTTTGTCGTTGCCGAGAAGAACGGTTGGAAAACAAACAATCGGTTCGTACATGGAAACACATTATACGAATTCGATGGGGACGAAATATATACAACAGAAGTTTATAACACCGATGAGAATACATCTGATAAGATCAACAAACATGGTACTTTGCAAGGTTGGATTGAAGCTGTCAAACCCTTCATGGATGACTATGTCGTCCGGTTCAAAATGTATTCATCCGTTGCAACAGCTTTGTTGAAAATTCTGAACTCATCATCATTCCTGATTTGTCACTCTGGCGCATCGAGCAGAGGTAAAACATTCAGTAGTTTATTATCGCTTTCTATACATGGCGACATTTCAGAAGAAGGGCTTTTTCAAACTTTCAACGGCACAGATGTTGCTGTCGAAAAATCCTGTGAATCTCTCTGTGATTTACCAGTTCTGTTTGATGAAATTTCAACTTGCAGTGACTGGTTCATAAAAAATCAGATATATACGATAGCTAGCGGTAAAGGTTATATGCGAGGGAAAACAGAAGGAGGAGAAGTTAAACTGAGGGAAACACCATCATGGAGAACCGTGGGCATGCTGACAGGGGAGAGAGACATCACATCTGCTATCAGCAATGCCGGTGAACAGGTCAGAACGATCCAGATCCATAGAGGTATGAAGCAGTTCGATAAGGTCTTCATTCAGAACCAGCAAGAAAAGTTATCTGAAAATAACGGCCACATATTCGAGCTGTTCCTGGAAAAATTGAACCAAAACAGAAACAGGATAAAACAGCTGCATACGCATTACCTTGAAAAATTCAAAAACCAGGTCACGGAACAGACGGCTCAGCGAAAAGCAGGGTATTATGCTGTACTGGCAACAGCAGGTGACCTCCTCGAAGACATTTTCTCTGACATCGGGATCGAACCTAAAAACGCTTTCGATGTCTGCAACGATATATTCGATGAAGATGTTGTGCGAAACGGTGTCGAGTCTAATGATGTTCGGTCTTTAAGGGTTATCATGGACTATGTCCAGCAGTATAAAAAGAACTTCATTCGAGAACTCGATTATAGAATACCAGACCACACAACAGCAGATGAAGAAATGGATTTCATTGATTTGCAGGATAAAATAAAAGATAAACAGGATGGTAGGGACCTCTACGGCTGGTTTACTGAAGACGACAAAATCCATCTAATACCGTCTGTTGCTGAAAAATGGATGCCTGATGGGATGAC
>NZ_JBKGYF010000064.1:0-9496 GCF_046546175.1 Methanohalobium sp.
AAGGCATTCTTTTTCGCAGATAAGATCTCCTTTCAATGAATCAATGAAATCCTTTACATTGGTTTCATCACTATCATCTGGGACTACATTCAACCCTTTTGCATAATTTTCAGCAAACTGATGCACTTTCAGTCCATATTCTGCACTGCTACCACCAGAATCAAAACTGTGTTCATGGAAAAGAGAATGAGACGATAATTTAACAGAACCATGGTTTGCTGGTGCATCTACTGTCAGCATGTTCTTTTCGTATTGTATCGGTTCCACTGATTTAACAACCGAGTCCACAGTTTCAGAATCAATATCCAAATTATTAAAGAATTCACTATATTTGTCGCTATCAGCGGTTAAGAACAAATAATTTTCAGACCTGGTCATGGCCACATACAACAATCTGCGTTCTTCATCATAATCTCCGCTAAGACATCTGGATACCAGAAAGCTTTTCCAGTTATCATATGTATATGGAAATGGGTCTTCATGATACAACTTATTCTGCCGCAGTCCCAGTGGTTCTCTGTAATCTATTGATCCTCTATAACCACCTGTATTAACACCAAGATCTGGCAGTATAACTACTGGATACTCCAGACCTTTGGCACTATGGATGGTCTGGATTTTGAAAGCGTCATCTCCCTGGCTGCCATCAACCTCATATGTCGTATTCGCCCAGATGTTATCTTCAATGAAATTGATTAGTTCTCCTGTATTCATTTCTGTGTTATCGAAACTGTTCTGAAGGATTTCGATGATACGATCCGGAAATACACCATGTATACCATATTTGTTGAAAATATAACGTGCAATGGCACCTATCGAATCAATTTCCTTGAGTTCACCGAGAAAATCAAGCATATCCTGTGGATAGTTTTTATTATGAAGGATATGTTTGACTTCATCCAGGGTGTAACCAGAACCTTCCAGAATTACTGACCATCCTTTTTTTGAGTCTTTAAAATTGAGCACTCTCAACCATGCAATCAGCATCAAAGCAGGAGCAGTTCTGAAAAGTTCAATCCCACCTTCATAGGCAACTGGGATGTTGTATTCCTGAGCCATTGAATGTAATTCAAGCCCGAATTTTCTGGTTCTTGTTAGAACAGCTATATCCTGGTATTTAATTGGACGATGGTGGCCGTTTTCCACGAATGTATAACTGGAATTGTCTACAATATCAGTTATCGTCCGAAGAATCACCTGTTTTTGATCTTCTCCGGTATATGCGGAGATTTCTGTTGGTCCGTAGTTATTAACCGAGTTCAAGTGGATTATCCTCGATTGAATCTCTTCTTTATCAAGAACCTCGTTTTTGGTAGCTTCCAGCATGAGAGCCTGTTCTGAAAAATCAATTATGTTCTGGGTTGAACGATAATTCTCTGTCAGTGGAATCTCACGGATTGAATCCACTGGATAGTCGATACGTTGATAACCTTGATTTAGGTCTTCCTTGTATTTACCGAGCCTTTCCCTGAACTGTATGATGTTATCAACAGATGCATACTGGAATGCGAAGATACTCTGCTTCCAATCACCAACCACACAGAAATTACCTTTGGACAGCAGCATGGCAAGCTTGAACTGGATTTCATTGGTATCCTGAAACTCGTCAATCATAACGTACTCAAATCTTAACTGTTCTCTGAGCTTATGGTTCTCATATAATAAAGAATATGCCAGCATCATCATAAAACTGAAATTAAGGTAATTCCTGCCCAGGGAATATTCAATATACTCAAAATATAGATCGTGTATGAAATTTTTCAGTTCTTCACGGTTTTCATAAAAAGCCGTTTCAGCAAATTCTTCAGGAACCTGTGGTTCATCTTTTATACGAATTTCATCTGCATCAGGTGCATCTGGAGGAAAACATTTGTATTTATAATCATTTAACCGCCCTCTAAGTTCAGACTGTTTTGGACCCCTTGATCCAGGAATTGGCTGGTTCACTCTATCAAAAATTCTCTTGAATTCATCATAATCACCATCAAGATATTTCTCTGAGTTCCTGAACCAGCCATTTCTTGTTGGAAATATTCCTTTGGATGCCAGGGATTTGATCAGGTTCAGAGGTTCATCATGATTGTATAAAATACGATAAAAATCGTTGTATTCTGGATGGCTAGAAATGAATTGTTGCAGATATCTGTGAAATTCCTGTTTTTCCAGTATCTCATTATCAATTATGCGTATCGATGGTGTTATACGGTCATTTATACCAATTATTTTTGGAGCTTCAAATCCATATCTATTGAGTATCCGATTGCAGAGGCTATGGAATGTAGATATAGGTGCTTCACGAAGAGCAAATTTATCATATTCACAGTTATTGATAATCCGCTCTTTCATATTTTCAGCAGCATTGTTAGTAAAGGTTATCAACAGGATGTCATCTGGATCTACATCCCTATTTTCCAGTATATAGGCATACCTGAGAGAGATGGTATGGGTTTTTCCAGTACCTGGACCTGCATCTGCAAGATAAATTCCTTCAACATTCTCTATCAGCTCCTTTTGACGGGTATTAGGTCCACTCACTCCCATTTGATCACCATATCCTTATGCTGGATTTGTTCAGGATCCACATCTCCCACCGGAAATCGTGTTTCTTTATATTCGTTGAGTCTTTCAATCTGTTCTTTGAGAAAAGTTTCAAACTCATCAAGATCATCTTTGAAATAACTTATTTCTCTAAACTGAAGCATCTTTTTCAAAGCGCTTTTACACCCATTCTCAACATATTTATAATCACCAATCAGGCCCTTTGCAAATGCTACAAATTCAGAGCAGAGCTCGGATTCCAGGAGTTCGTTCTTATCATAACTTGGTAGGATTTTGTTTTGGAAGAACCAGTGATAATTATCATAACCCATCGACTCCAGGATTTTTCTTGACGGGTTGGTTTCACTTATACCATCGATTAGTATATCATAGATTTCCCTATCTGAAATTAAATCATCGAATGAATAGGGATAATAAAAAATATCCACAACATTATCATCATATGACCCATTACCAAAGATTACTTCTTTCAGGTTGTTCAACAGATGATGGTAGGTGAATTTCAGCTTTCTGTCCGGACACACATATCTGTGATGAGAAAGGTACATCTTGGGCTGAAAGTCCGGTCTAGATTCAATGTTTTCTGTACTGGACTTTTTCATAATGTCACCGATAGACCGCTTTTTACCAGTTTTATGGTCAACCAGGTGTGTAGGAGACCTTATTAAGTCCACTTTTCCTTTGCCTCCGAGTTCAGGATTGTTAAAATACATCTCAGTCAGATTAAAACCTAAATCTTTGTTAAAATGATTGGAGAATGTATTTTGGTCATCGTTTTTCGTATAACCATCCAGCTTCTTTATTTCATAGTCATATGTCTGCAGGTATGACCTTATATTCTCTATACCTACCCGGAAAACAGTCCTTGCAACATCAAGTTCCAAATCATCCAGATACGGCTGGGTTCTGTTTACCATTATATCCACAAATTCATCGGTACAATTACTGTCCACAAAATCAGGATGGTTTACATAGAATTCGGCAAAATCATGGAGTAAACTGCCATTAATAGTGTACCTGGTATCTTCTCCATCAACCAATTGGGAAAAGAAATAGTCCTTTGGACAGTATGCGAATATGTTTAAATTTGATTGGCTAAGGGTTTTCACAGGTTTTGTATCTACGTTAGTATCCTGTTTCTGGAACGGATTCTGCTTCTCTGGTCCTTTAAACCCGTAGAACTCATGCGGAAAATCTGTAAACGAGCTTATTTCCTCGTCACTGAACTCATTGAAATAAAAACAAGGTGTAACCTTCTCAGCCATGATAGTATCCTGGACAAGAAAATACTGGTCTTCACCATTTTGCAAAAGGATCTGAAAGTTTTGTTTGTTTTTTTCATCAAATTCCTTTTCATTAACCCATAATTTATCTGGGGATTCGGGGGTCCAGGAAGAATCCATCCCCAGATAAAATACAATGGGTCGATCAATATAGGTAGAAGATTTGGGAGATACCAACATTACACCTCTCCCACTCTGGTCAACTGGATTGTCAAATGTATCCAGGTAATACTCTATGGAGTTAACTGCTTCCGGTGTTATTGGGATGGTAAGTATTCCCAGTTCATGTAAGATTTGTTTCAGGTATTCCTGTTTTTTATCGATATACCTCTCATATTCTTCAAGTATTTCCTTAAAAGTTGATCCAGGTACTGTATTGAGGAATTCCTTTAACCATGTTATATCTGGATGATTCATCACATCTATTTTCCACATATCATATCTTGATGAGAGATGAATATCAAAATGTGCTAATATTGGTTTTACATCTCTGACCCTGAGTCCTCTTCTATACAATCCAGTTCGAAGAATCTGCAGAAATGTTCTCAGGTATTCATCTTCTGAAAAATCAGTGGTAGTCATATAGGGTATCCCATTGATTTTCAGGTCTGATTCCAGAAGTGACTGGTAGGAACTGCCAGGTTCCAGAACCACTGCAATATCCAACAGATGATTATTTTTGATATTCTCGATAACTGTCTGGATGATTTCGGTGGCTGAATTGAATACACAGAACTTGGGAAGTTGTTTGATCGAATCTGAGAAAACAGGAATTTCATCGTATTTATCAGGCAGTACTTTCCTATCCAAGCCTGTAAACTGGTGCAGCCCCACAACTGCAATGTTCAAGTTTTCATCTATATTGTACTGTTCTATGGCATTGTAAGGGTTGGTACCGCTTTCCAGTATATCTATTATTTGTCTAGTTTCTGATGAATCGAATCCATCGTATTTTAATATCTCATATATATTTCCTGTTTCCACCCAGCAATTGGTAATATTTTCCAGCAGATAGGCTGCATGTTTCCATGTTATCTTTGTGCTGTTTATAATCTCCATGAACAGTTTACTTTTATCTTCAAGGTACTTCTCCGCTTCATTAAGAATCTGGTATGACAGCCTTCTGGGAGTGGTAGCAAATATTCCCAATTTGGGTGAATCCAGTCTGGAATTTAGTGCATCTGCAAGTGGAGCATCTACAGTGAGGACTATATCATACTCTTTTACTTTATCATATATCTGGTCCAGTGATAATGCTTCTGTAACTGATAATGTCAGGATATCCCTCTAATAGATGTAGACTGCCAAACATTAAATATTTTAGTATAAGTCGCACTGTAGAATACTTGGTTATATTAACTCCATTAGACATAATACTGATATTATAACAATATCCACCATCACATCTTGTATTTAATAATAATATCCTTGTACTTTGAAAAAGAGGATTTCTACAGAGTTTGAGAAGTCTTAATAAGGATGAACGATATAATAGTTTAAGTGATTTGAATATAACTTTGGTGGGTTACTAGTATTTTGGAATTGAAGACCAATATCCGAATAACAAGTATTGGTGTAATGTACGATACGAACTTTCCATGAATATAAATTTATAAATTAATTAATAGTGATGGTGTTAATCAATGAGCGATGATGAACTTTTAGAAAGATTTAAGGAAATTGACAAACGATGGGCAAAACTTGAAGAAGATGCTGAAGATAGACTTTTAGACAGTTTTATAAATGCTGATTTTGGAGAAGATGAGAATGAAGATGAACAAGAGTGATGGATTTTTCCAGTTTTCTTTTTATGCTATCTTTATTAATTTATTAGCTAGTTCTTTAGGGTAATTATTATAAGATTTTTACATAATCTTAAATGACGTTTTATATATTCTTTAATGAATCTTATACGTATACAAAATTATTTTTATTTGGATATTTATTTTACTCATCACAATTTCCACTGGAAATTGAAAATATTCTACATATTGTAATGATATGAATATAAAATCTTTAGAATTGCGGGGTTTAATCTAATAATGTGGGCTAAAGATAGTAATATTTCATAGATAATTAATTTAATCAGTTCATGTAATTAATACATTTAATTGAGAATGATTATATAAAAACTGTTCAATGTTTGATTTCCTAGTCTTTGTAAAATAGACAAATTATTTAATTAACATAATTAATAATTAAATCGTCTCATTTTCCCAAATTTATATAAAAAACAATTAGAATATAAAGCCAATTAATGATTTATTTTTGTGTTACCAAGGACACGTTTCAGATTTTGGACTATAAGTTATTGAATCAGATTTGATAGTTTATTTGGATTATATGTAAGATTCATTGTGCTTCATGTATATTAATATATAAAAAATAAAAATAATAAAAGCTGCAATAACAGTTCCAAAATCATTTAAAAAAAAGCCAACAAACACTAAACCAACGATAAAAGAAAAACCTACAGTTAAACCTTCTGAAACAGTAGATAATAGTATAACTATAGGTACAAATGTAATAAAGAAAGAAAAAAGATAAAAATAAAAATTATCAGTCGGTAAAATTTCAGCTGCATTAATCAGCGCTGGAAACACGTTTTTATAAATCATTCCAGATGCAAACCCTGAAAATCCACTAGTTATACCTCGATCAAACCCATCAATTATATTATCACCATTTGGCAAAGATATTTCTCCTACATTTGAAAAAGTAAAATCGCCTTTTAATTGCTATCTACTCTAAATATATAAATACATTTTTAAGAAATTGGTGTTATAAGTAGCTCTTATGCTTGGTAAACATCATGTAAGCCTAACAGTTGCAACAATGATACCGTTTATAGTCCCATTGATGTTTGCAGATAATAATACGGAGCTAATTCCAGTCTACATCCTGTTTTTAGTATCCGGAGTTATAGGTTCATTGATACCAGATGCAGATTGCGGTGGAAAACCAAAGCTTTACTACGATTTTAAACCGGTATACGATGCCATGATAACTATTCAAAAACTGGTCGTATGGATATTCAGGACTCTGGATCAAAAGGATAGGTTGACGCTGGAATGCCAGGTGGACCATTCCCACAGAGGCATAATGCATTCACCAGTTGGGGTTATTATCAGCTCTGTTTTACTAACATTGTTAGCCCTTGTAGCGTCAATTTTCCTGGGATTTAATACAACTATGGTATTGTTTATTTTTGTAGGCCTATTATCCGGACAGTTTTTGCACCTCATCGAGGATTCCTGTACCAGAACAGGGATTAACTGGAAATTCCCCTTCGGTCTAAAACAAATTAAAGGCAATATCATTACGGTCTCCAGTTCAAAAATAAAAGATTATAGACCATCAATATATGAGATAAGTCTCTGGGGAATAACAGGTATCCTAATATTTGGTTACGCTTTTGAAGTTATAAATTTTGCATATTATCTGGTTTATCCATTGATATTTCTGGTTGTTGTCATAATGTGGATAATTATAATCTACATTTCCAAATCCACCAATAAGATTTGGTATCAATAAACTGGGTTTAAGTAAATTCAAACAATTATATCTTTCAATCATTCAAAATAAATAGTGAAACATAGAAACATGGAATAATAAAAAAGCCATCAGATCAAATAATCTTTATATTGTTTGATGTCAAATATTATATTGTGGTGAGCTAAATGTCAAAAAAAGATGAAAATGATCTTTTTGGATTTAACAAAAAGTCAAAGGGTCCTAAAACACCCAAAGGTGAAATGAATAAAATGTTTACCGGCGATGGAAGGAAAAACCCCGAAAATGCAATAGCTGAGGATTTAGGACTAAGTAAAAAGAAAACAAAAGAACCTACAACCACCAAAGGTCAAGTAAACAAAATGTTTACCGGTGATGGAAGAAAAAATCCAGAAACCGCTATAGCTGAGGATTTAGGATTAAACAAAAATCAAAAGAAGAAAAAATCTAAAAAGAAATAAACTTTGTATTCAATTTTTAAGTGGGGTAAGCATTTATTATATACTGTCCTGATAGGTGTCATCTAAATTTTGCCGAAAGGAACAGAAAATCAGGATCAGGGGTAGTATTATTTTAGAGGATGAAACAAACAGTGTTCATATAGGATTTCAGTCGTATGTTATCTTTGGAACAATCCGTTTTCTTTTTAATATCTCATCATACTTAAATTTCAGCGAAATCAAAAATATGGATACATCCGAATTTACGTTTAAATTCAATTCTTTAATAATGGAATCAATGGGAACTTTAATCAGTTCAGCAATACCATTACCAATAAATATCCAATCATTAACACCTTTTAATTACAGTTTTGATGTTGTAGGTTTTATGATTGCAGCTGTAATAGCTGGAGCTTTTTGGTATTATCAAAAGTTTATTAATTAAAATTGGTTATTTCTGGAGATGTTGGTTTTTGATTAGAGGTTGGGATTATAAAACATTTTTAACTTTTTTTGCAATAATCCCAACAATCCTAATCCTCATCTACCTATTACCCGAACCCATAAAAACTGCATATTTCTCACTCGACCCAAAGAACCTTTTCATACCAAGCATCTACCTTTCAGCATTCGTACACTTCGATCTGGGTCACTTACTGGGAAACCTCATCCCCTATCTTATCATAATGTTTTTAATACTGAATTTCACGACCGACAGGAAACAATTCAAGTGGAACATGCTGTCGATATACGTGGATGTACCCATCATAACCTCACTGGCTTACCTTTTCATACTGATTCTGCCGCTGAAATCATTCGGGTTTTCAGGTATAGTGTCGGCTCTTATCGGACTTTTCCTGTACACCATCTACAGGTATCTCAGAAACAGAGGTTTTAACCTTGATTTCAACTTCGTCTGGATGATACTGCTTATCAACTTCTTCCTGTTCTCACTGTATCTGGATGTGGTATTTCTGATGTTAGCTTTCATCTTTGTACTGACAGCTGTCCTCATCTACCTGAATAAGGAATTCATCAGGGAGATGGCTGGGTATCTGAAAAACCTTGGTTATATTAGGAGGAAATCAAGGGAACTTAATATGTTGGAATTTGAGTACTATGTTTTCCTGATAACATTAACTGTTGTTTTTCTGTTCCCGTTCTATATTATAGTACCGCTGAATCCTACACAGGGAGGGTCGATTGTCAATTCGCTTTCGCATTACATCGGTTATATTTATGGAATTCTGGCTCCGGTTCTCGTTGAGAAATGGAAGGATGAATATAACTGATTAACGACATATAGCATTGGGCTAATTATTATTACAACCTTCTATTTTTTTCTTGTATACTTAAAATAATGTACATATCCTGATAAATCATCATCACTACTTATATTGATATACAGAAATTTATCCATGTAACACATAGTTATTAATTTAAATAGTACTTGCTGGATTCGATTAATAACTAAAATGGCTTTGATTGTTCATCATTTACTCTCAAACAAAAAAACCATACAAAAAAATACAATCACAAGTCTTGTGATTGTATAAATTGAGTGGGTTGGTGAGTGAAAAGGGCAGTATAAATAGGGGGTGACTTTGGGAGAACAATACAGACCAAGTTAGGGGGTACTTGGTCTGTGAACTTAAAAATCAAAACAAATTTCATTTTCTATGTTACATGAAACACAAAAAT
>NZ_JBKGYF010000065.1:0-9493 GCF_046546175.1 Methanohalobium sp.
GCAAAGATGAAAAAATAGTTACTTTTTTAAAACGAAAAGCTAATTTGATGGTCTCGCTTTGAAAGCATTTAATAAAGTTATTACATTGAACCCAGATAATCAGGATGCATGGTACTGTAAAGGCGCCATCCTGAATAGACTTCACCAATATGAAGATGCCCTGAAGTCCTGCAACCGATCCATTGCATTAAATCCGGAGAACGGGTATTATTGGGCAAGAAAAGGTAACATTTTAAGAAACATGGGAAGAAATGGAAAAGCCTTAAAAGCTTACAATAAATCATTGGAAATAAACCCTGGAGATGAAGTTACATGGCTTGGTGTAGGTACCGTCCTGGAGAACCTGAATCAATATGACAGGGCACAGGATGCCTATAATAAATATCTGGAACTGAATCCCCATGATACAAATGTATGGTTTAACGAGGGAATTGTTCTAACAAAAATGGGAAAATATAACGAGGGATTAAAAGCTTACAATAAATACCTTGAGCTAAATCCTAAAGTTGAAATGGTATGAACCGGTAAAGGAATTGACACATATCTGGAACAATTAAATAAAGCTTTAAATGTTAATCCAAAATATGCCAATGCCTGGTACAATAAATCATGTGTATATTCATTAATGAATGAAATCGATAAAGCTCTTCTTTACCTAGAATTTGCAATCGGATATGACAGTTACTATAAAGAAAGGGCAAAACAGGATATTGACTTTGAAAAACTAAGAAACAATAAAAATTTCAAATTACTGGTTAATAACTGATATAAATATCAAAAAGCTTCCCAGATTCTGGTTGCTATCTCATCAAAATTATCTGTTTCCGGATTTGTATGAACTATCGACTTCATACCTCCTCCTCCATCATCTTCATATCTTGGTATAACATGGACATGCACATGAGGAACTTCCTGACCTGCAACCTTACCGTTGTTCAATCCTACATTGGAACCATCTGCAGAAACTCCATTTTCAACTGCCTTTACAATTTTATTGACAGCTTTGAAAAACGATGCAGCATCATCCGGTGACATATCATTGAACCGCTCTACATGTTTTTTCGGCATTATCAGAGTATGCCCATTTGAAGATGGTGCAATATCCAGAAATGCATAAACCAATTCATCTTCATAAACCTTGCTTGCTGGTACCTCTCCTGAAATTATCTTGCAAAATAAACACTCCATACTATCACCGTTCTTAAATTATAGTAATGGAGTATATAAATGATTGCCAGATGAACAAACTTATTTGATACTCTCTACCAGCTATTAAAACACCAATAAGTTTTTATTTAGAAGTGTACCATTATTTCTTTTGAACATAAATATGGGGACGAATGTAGAAAACACCAATAAGTTTTTATTTAGAAGTGTACCATTATTTCTTTTGAACATAAATATGGGGACGAATGTAGCGATGGAAGATGAGAGTTTTAGGAAAGTTGCAGATGTTACTATTAAAAGTGGAATCTTTTTTATTTGTATGTATATTATCCTATCCTATCATCATCTGGTCTAATGACAATAAGCTGTCCTTCTTTTTTCATCCGCCACTAGAAAAAACAGTTTAGAACCAGTATAAAAAACCTGAATCGTTAAATTGGTTTTCTGGATTCATCCAGTAATTCATTTAAGTCTAGAAAAATTAAAATGCCCGCAAAGAGTTTGCGAGCAATGGCCTATTTTTTTATTTTGTTGTGCAGTTGGAATTAGCCAAAGAGTGCACCGAGTCCAGCCATTCCGCTTTCTTCGGATTCTTCCTCTTCTTCCTCTTCTTTTTCTTCTTCAGCTGCAGCTTCTTCAGCCGCACCACCGCCTTCGCCCGATGGTGCTGCACCTGCAGCTGCTGGGGCTGCGAAAGCTGCCTGTGACATTGCTTCTTCGATATCTACATCTTCGAGTGCTGCAACAAGTGCTTTCACTCGTGCATCATTAACTTCAATACCTGCTGCATCAAGTACATTTTTTACTGATTCTTCTGTTATATCTTTTCCTGCGTTGTGTAATAAAAGTGCTGCATATATATATTCCATTTAAATCACCTGAATTTTATTAGCGTTAACCTACATTGTCAAATTATATAATATTTTGTAAATCAATGATTTACCATAATTTGTTTTTAGGTTTTAAATTTTATCCGAATAAAGGAAGATTTAGCCAAAGAGTGAACCGAATCCAGCCATACCACTCTCTTCTTCATTTTCTTCCTCTTCTTCCTCCTTTGTTTCCTCTTCTGTGGTAGTTTCTGTTTCTGTCTCTGCTTTTTGAGGTGCTGTTGATGCTGATGAAAGTGCTTCTTTCAGATTCTCATCAACTGCATTTTCATCCCTATTATACACAATCTGTGCAACAGACATCATCTGTGACTGTGCTTTGCTCAGGAATGTATCCATAAGTTGTGGTTCCATGATGGTTGCGTTGACTCCAAGGTTCCTTGCTTCTGAAACACCCTTTGAGATAAGTGTAGTGATGTTGGCAGTTGTTGGATAAGCGGCATTAACAGACAGATTGAACGCCTGCTGTGCAGCCGTTGTGAAATCAAAGAAGTACTGACCTATATCAATCGCCAGCTGATCCGAGACAAAGATGGATCCGTCATATGCCACAACCTTGAGATCAAGTCCCACTTCATCAGGGAATATTTCAAGACGATTTAGCATAGCAGCCAGTTTTTGCGAGACAACTTCTCCTTCCTTGGCAACCGTGGTTGTTTCTTTAACACCCACTTTCCCGGAATCTATAGCTGCCGGTATTCCCACAGCCTGAAGGTCACCGATAATTGGTCCCGGCGGAAATCCGGTTGGTCCTTCCTCCACCACAATATCTTTAGGTGCAACTGCACCTGGTTTTATTGGTGATGGTGATTTGCTTTTTTCAAGTATTTTATAGATTTTAAATGGATTTTCATTTGTGAATATTAATCCAATCTGTGCATCAACATAATCTTTCATATCCTGAGCAAGTTCACCAGATTCATCCAGTGCTCTTGTTACAAGGGTATTTCTGGATACTTTCAAAACAGCAATATCCTTAAGTTCTCTTCTCATGACCTGTAACTGTTTTGCAGGAATACCGCTTACACTAACAATACCAAACAATGAATATGACTGGATAAGTTTTTTAATTTCCTCAACTTCTTCAATTTTCCATTGAGGCACGTGCTCAGTGTGATGTACTTCCTCCGCTGCTGCCTCCATCATACCACCTTCACAGAACTACCCATGGTAGTAGTAACATAAATCGACCTCAAATTCTGTCTTCCTTTCTCCAAGGTGTTTTCAACCCCGGTTATAACAGCATCGATATTGTCAGCCAGTTTTTCAGGGTCCTCATTTCTTTTACCGATTGAAACATGAAAACTTGGTCTATCCTTTGACCTTACATGGATTGAATTTTGAGAACTTCTAATGAGGTCGGCAATATCCTTATTTGGTGTTAAAGGAGTTGGCATTTTCCCTCTGGGTCCTAAAACAGTACCTAGTGATTTACCTATTTTAGGCATGTACTGAGCTTCGGCGATAAATAAATCGCATTCTTTTGCCAGGTTTTTCGCCCTCTTTTTATCAGATGCAAGGTCATCAATATCTTCATCTGAATAAACATACTTTACGCCTGCTTCTTTTGCTTTTAGTCCTACTTCACCTTTTGCAAAAACACAGACTTTTTTCGACTTACCAAGACCATGCGGTAACATGATCTCCTTATCAACCCGGTTATGGGGCTTACTCAAATCAATATTTTTCAGATTTATCGCCAAATCCACACTTTCAGGAAAGTTGCGATTTGGTGATTCTTCCAATAATTTATTAACAGCATCTACTGTACTTTGGTCTGCCATTTATACCCTCCCGTAGTAATCTTGACCGTTTCGGTCTCCTACGGTTTTATAAAACAATAGAGTAATAGACAAAACATCTATCTCTATTTTACCATAATAGATTCTACAGTATTGGAGCAATTATTTTAAAGCTTGCGGTCAATTTGAATTGAAGATTTACTCTTCAGCTCCTATAGCATCATCAAAATTTCCCTGGTCAATTGATTTCTGGAAATCCTTAGGGCTCATTCCTTCAACTGTAACTCCGATTGTAACACAGGTACCTACTATCTCTTTCATTGCGTTTTTAGATGAATATGAAAGAACATCATCTCTTTTAAGACGTGTGATTTTTAATATTTGATCCAAACTTAGATTTCCAACAAAACCATAAACATCGCCTGAACCTTTATCGATTCCCACTTCTTTCATAATAAGTGCAGAGGTCGGTGGTGTTCCTACTTCTACTTCAACATTTTTGTCATCGTCAACGATGACTTTTACAGGAACATCCATTCCGTTGTATTCTTTTGTCTTTTCATTTATCTGCGCTATTACATCTTTTATATTGATACCCAGTGGTCCAAGTGCAGGACCCAGTGGTGGTCCTGGTGTTGCCTTGCCTCCTGGTACCAATGCTTCAACAACATTTGTCATTCTAATATCACCATTTTTAATTGGATTGTTATTATCTGATTAATTGAAACTGAAAATGAAGATTGATTGAATTTAAATTTTTTCTTCCTTCTTCAAGACTCTTACCGTGTCACCACGGATTGTTATAGGTATAGGGATAACTGCATCAAACAGTTCAACTGTTATTTCTTCGTGGCCTTCATCCACACGTTTTACACGTGCTTTTTCGCCTTTGAATGGTCCTGATGTAATTTCTATAATCGTGCCTTCTGTGATTCCAGTGACTGTTGGTTTTGGTGTCAGAAAATGCGTAATTTCATCGATACTGGACTGACCTTTGACAAGTGCTTTTGCATGCGGCACTCGTTGTATTGCCAGTTCTACTGTAGTGGAATCCAGTGATTCGACCAGTATATAACCCTTGAGTTCATCAGGAGCAATAACAGCCCGGATATCAAGTTTATCCTTCCTTGCTACCTGTGCAACCATATTTGCAACTGAACGCTCCTGGTTGGCAGTAGTTTTCACGACAAATATAGCGCCTTCATCACCATCTTCACCCATAAAGTTACACCCACTGCGGTATTTCTGTCATCAGGATATAAATCACAAACCCGACAAACCCGGCAGCCAGAACACCTGCACCTGCAACCTTTGCAATTGTCAAAAATTCCTCTCTGGATGGTTTTTTCGTTAACTTCAACACCCTGAGATATGACTTAAGGGTCTGGCGAGGGTTAACATTTATTTTGTCCATATTAAGCTTGTTGTCTGCCAAATTACTCACAACCACTTATGTTTTATTATAAATACAAATGTTATTGATGGATATACAAATATTTAAAACTATGACGCTTTGATGAGCTAGAATGGTAGGTGGTAGTAAATAAAATCTACCATAAAATAGTTTTCGATTCAGTGATAGAAGCTATAAAATAAAAAAGTATTGGTAGATGAACACCAATACCTTATTTTACAAAATCAATACCATATCTGCGGGTTACATTTTGTGCGCTCCCCTGACCATATATCTGGGGTGATTTGACACCTGTTACTACTATCATTGTGCGCACTGTCTGTTCAAGTTCAGGATCGACCTGTGCACCCCATATAAGTCTGGCACTTGGATCGATACGGTTGTATACTTCCTGTACCACACTTTCAGCCTCTGATACAGTCATATCCTGACCACCGACGACATTAACAAGGGCAGATGTTGCACCTGATATATCAAGGTCAAGCAACGGACTTCTGAGTGCTTTCTGAACAGATTCAACACCCTTATTTTCATCATCGGATTCTCCAAGACCAATCATTGCAACACCGCCGTTTTGCATGACGGTTCTGACGTCTGCAAAGTCCAGATTAACAAGTCCTGGTTTTGTGATTAATTCTGTTATTCCTTTAACTGCCCTCATAAGAACTTCATCGGAAACCTTAAATGCCGCCTGGAGTGGGAGCCTTGGTACTACTTCAAGCAACTTATCATTAGGTACCACTATAACTGTATCGGCAACATCACGCAGCCGCTCAAGCCCTGCTTCTGCATTGGTGCGTCTGACTTCTCCTTCAACACCAAACGGCAACGATACTACTGCGATTGTCAGTGCACCTGCATCACGTGCTGCCTCTGCTACAACAGGTGCTGACCCTGTACCGGTACCTCCACCAAGCCCTGCTGTGATGAAAACCATATCACTGCCCTGTACCACCTGATTGAGGTCTTCTACACTTTCAAGTGCCGCATCCTCTCCTATTTGAGGGAGGCTTCCTGCACCCAGACCTTTGGTCTTCTTTTTACCGATAAGGATTTTATTATCGGCTTTTGTGTTTAAAAGGTGCTGTGCATCGGTATTCAAAGCAATAAGTTCTGCACCCTGTATACCCTCTTCCAGCATACGTGCAATACTGTTGGAGCCTCCTCCTCCACAGCCTATAACTTTGATATTTGTCTGTAACTGATTTAACATCTCCTCAAGTTCAGCATTGATGTTATTTCCTTCCAGGTTGTTAGAATTGGTCCGTTCTTCATGTGCAGAACGTGCCATTGCTTCTTCTACTATGGAATCCATGTTTGTATCCTCCGATATGATGAAATATAAATTCTATTATGTCATATATTTAAGTAATCATTGTGTTTAAATTAATTGATTTTCTGTCGATCTCATATACCATTTCAGGTTCTATATATTTTCCATTTACAGTAACTGGTTGTCCTTTTGCAAGTTTTCCAAACATGGGACCATCAGGAACACCGAGTTCACGGGCAAGTTCTGAATTAAATCTTTTCTTTACAATATATAATACATTTCCTTCTGGCGAATATTCTATTTCATGATTTTTCTTGATGAGTATTATACATTCATTGACCAGTTCATTTGCCATTGTATTAACATTGTTTCTGTTGATGTCCAGTATTACATTACCAAGTGTTCCATTTGCATTTTCAATATATGCAATCCCTTGATTTTGTAAAAAATTATTAAGGTGGATTTTATCATTTTTTTCTGCTTCTTTTAATAAATTTTCATCTATAATGGCAGCTTCAACCGATAAATCTTTGAAGTCCATTGTTTGTATTTTGTTTTTAAATCTGTCAGTTAATTTAAGGTTTCCATTAGGGCAGATATCCATTGCTTTTTCGTACAACTGTTTGAAAAACTGCCAAGAAACTCCGCTCATTTCCCTTATATCACTTTCCCGCAAAATATCCATTCCCAGTGATTCCACAATATCCATTATTCGATTTCGTTCTCTAGTTGACATTGATTTTCTGTCAAAATAAACAAAATCAGGATTTGATTTATCAATCGCCTGCTTGACTATATTTATATCAACATCTTCCAACTGGTAATCCGGGAAGATATGTCCAAAGGTAATATTGGTTTCAAACAACAGTTTTGATTGTCTTTTGGCATAATGTCCTCCACCAAATCCCAAAGCAACCGGACATTGTGCGCAGTTATTGGGTTCAACTGATAATATTGCATCAGCTATTATTCTTCCTGGTTCAGGGTCAACCCATTGATTTTCTGTGCTTCCGATTTCAACATATACAGATGGTGTAATTAGTTCAGATGGACCATGATGTGTTGCTTCCAAGGATACCTCATAATCCATGTTTTCTGACAGTTTTTTTATATTAGTCAGAATCGACCGCATGGCATATGGAGCTGTAACTGCCAGTTTATGTGGATTTCCTCCATAATCAGCAGTCCCAGTATTACCTGTAAAATGTGTGGTTAATAATCTGCGCTCATCTTTACTTCGATGTTTGGATGCAAAAATGAGAAGGGTGGATGTAAATCCATATCCATGCAGCTTTTTATCAATACCATCTGAATGGATATGATGTTTGTCCAGTTCCACTATCCTAAAACCACTGGATTCATAGATAGAACAGATACCTGAAGTCTTCAGTACCTCAGGATATTTAATCTGATGCCAGTTATCAGATGCCAGTAGATGGTCTTTGATATTCTGACTTGCCTTATCTACTAAAGAACAGATAATTGTTATACTGGGTTCGTTTTTCATATCAATCTGCTGATTTCTATTGTTTATCATTGATGAATACCATGGAAAATCCAGATGGATAATTCCTACGAGATTATATGATAACGTTTAAATAAAAGTTTCGTAGGACAATTTCTATAGTTATACTGCCATAAATAAAAAAAGTGGTCGGATATAAAATTATTATATCTATTTTTTAAGATCTAAACCCCATCTACTAACACCAGGTGCTACATTTCCACACCTTCGATAATAATCAACCTTCAGACCCATTGTTATAAGCTTTTCAATTAGTTCAGGAATTTCAGATTGCGGTTTAAAGGTATAAAAATGAATAAAACCTTCGTTTTTAACAAATCCTGATATATTCGCAAGGATATAGTCCATACCATATGGAGTCGGTACTATAGCCCTATCAAAATCATAAATGTCAAGGATAGATGACAGATTTGCAATATCGTCCTAGACCAATATCATATTATTATTAACTTTATTAAGTCGAGCGTTTTCCTGCAACCACTTAAAAGCCTCCGGGTTCTTCTCTATTGCCACAGTTTCAAAACTATGAAAAGCTGCAGGAATCGCAAATGGACCTACTCCACAGAAGGGGACCAGAACTTTTTCGTGTGGATTTATTTTTGATACTACCCTTTGCCTCTCATAGGACAAACGATTGTTGAAAAACACCTTACTTACATCGACTCTGTAGCTGAAACCATATTCCCTGTGAATTGTTATTGTATCATTTCCAAACAAAATTTCAAAATTTGCTACTCTTTTATCGCCATCAACTTTAGTTGTTTTATTGAGAACTGTTTTTAAATTCCTGTGGATTCCAGTAATGTACCTAGCAATATCAAATTTATAATTATCAAGATTATCAGGAATTGATAATACAGCTATTTCTCCTATGATATCAAACCTTTTTGGAACATCTCCCAGCAAATGTTCAGGAACCTTATCACTTATATGATTTCTAAGATTCATGAAAAACTCCAGTGGTTAATTACCATATTCTTCAATTCTGGTAGCTGTTATCCTAGCATCGATTTCAGCATAGTTTACCTTGACCTTTTTACCCGTCACGATTTCGGTATCAACCATCGTAAAATTTTCTATCCCAAAACCTGCCTGGTTACCTATTTCATCCTCGTAATAACCTTCAGCATCTTCAACGGTTACCGCGAATTTATCACCTTTTTCATTTACAGCTGTGATATTACCCACAACATAACCTGATTTATCATCAATTGAAAGCAGTGAATATGAAATCAATGCAACAGAAAAAGCCAGTATTACAACAACAATCAAATTCAAAATTGTATTTTTGTTAATACTATAGCCTCCAAACACTATGAGTTATTAAAATGTCCCTTATATCAGCAACAATTTAGATTATAAGAAATACAATATATTAGATATAACATGTTTATCTTTAATAAGGATTTTGACACTATAAAAAGAAGATAAGAAGAGAGCCGATACTGGAGCAAGATTAGTCAGAAATATGATGACTGGATA
>NZ_JBKGYF010000066.1:0-9335 GCF_046546175.1 Methanohalobium sp.
AATTCGTTTTCGTATGTTTTGTCTTCTGTTTGGTTGATTATTTCTATTTTAACACTATTTACAATTCTTGCATATTGTGTCTAATATTATACAAATTTGTTGCATAATTTGGGAACTGTTTTCTTCCCAGAAATGAGAAAAATACAAGAGCTGAAGCTTCCAGCAGTCCTCTGAAATCCGGTATATCGAGATAATCAACAGTTCTTATATAGGGCAGACCGATAATAATGATACCCACTAACCCCATACCCTTGTTAGCGTCATTATGTTGGCAAATCTTACAGATAGTTTAACACCTGTAAATAGAACCAACCCGAAAAAAAGAATAAGTGTTATGGAAACAAGTAGAACCGATGTATCAAAAAGAGTGTTAAAATAACCACCAAAACCAAGAGCTACAGTTGATATAGCAATGGTTTCCCCCATTAAAGCAAACCAACCAAAAAGAAACACCAAGTTTATCTCTAAGAGCATGTTTCACATAAACATATTAGGCACCCGCTTTTGGGAACATAGATGAAAGTTCAATATAAATGAGCCCTGTAAACGTAACAGCGATACCGGCGATTAGAAATGAAAACCATAGTGCATTAACAGCCAACTCATCAGCTTTTTCTATAAGAACATATATACCAGCACCACGTATACTTCCCACTCCGATGATTGTCATTTCCAGTAGTCCGAGTTCACGTTTTAGTGCTGGCTTTCCATCAATCACCTAATCCCCACATAAGTATCATTATCTGAGGGATTAAAGTGATTTGTTTTGCTCGTTAATTTAATATATCCCAGTAAAACAGGCATTTATATTTAATAATGTGGTTCGAGCCCATCTATCTTGGAAAATGCTTTATCCACTTCTTTTTCGTTTTCTATCCGGCTTTTCTTTTCACGTTCCTGACCTATGGCATCAATTGCCCTATTGTAAAGGTTCTCGATTTCATTAGCAGATTCCATTGTAGATACTATAAGTACCTGTGGATATTCACCTCTTCTCACAATAATACCTTTAAATACATGCCCTACGTTCGCAGATAGCTTTTCGACCTCATTGGATATATCATCGATACTTAAATACTCATTATCACCTTTTATAATAATCATTGCTCTGCTGGCTTCTTCATATACATTGGTGGAAAACAACAAACCTGAAGGTGCAAGTGCATTCTGGATCGCGGTTTTTACAGGAAGGTCTTTTTCAGCTCTATAATATCCAATAGTTGCAAGTCCAGCACCACCTGCCATAACGGTCTGGAAATCACCAAGGTCGGTTACCATCATCATTTCACTGTCCATGGAATCCAGAAGGAACATCACGCGCTCCGCAATCATTCCGTTAATTCCATCGTAGGCGGACTGGACATTTCCACCCAGGTCTTTGAGGAACTGGTTATCTGCAAGGATGATTCCGTCAGTTCTGCTTTCACGTATTTCTTTCAGACTGAACGCTGTGTTCTGGAGATACAATGTACCTTCCTCTCTAAACGGAAGTACAACAAGAGCATACACTGGGAAATCATACCTCTCTTTTAGCTCTTTAATAAGCAATGGGGTAAATGATGACCCGGTTCCACCTGAAGATGATGTGATTACAAAAGCAACATCAAAAGGACCCCTGTCCTCAATTTTACGGGTAATATGTTCTTTATTCTCTTCAAACACCTGTTTACCTACATTCCTATTTGCACCTACTCCATGCAGGTGTGGTATATGGGCCCTGTCTTTTGCTTTGGTAAATTCCAATTCTTTGAGGTCGTTTATTGCTGTGTTTATTGCAATGGTTTCCACATTGCTCTTATATTTCTGTTTAGAATAAAATTTGGCAAATTTTCCTCCTTTACCGAATGCTTCCTTGTTGATAGCATCAAGCACCCGATTACCGCATTGCCCGTTTCCTATTATTAGTACATTTAGCAAATTATTCCTCCAATTATTATAATATTTTAATCTGTTTTTGTATACTTATGTTTTGCTCCAAATTCAAAATTTATATTCCCTGTGTTTATAAAATATCCATCCACCAATTCCTAAAATGACTAAAATAGGCAGGACATATACATAAATCGGCTGACTGAACAAAAAGTCAAATTTTCCTTCTTTAACACGGATATCTTTTGTCGTTGATTCGTTGGTTACCTTCTCATCATCTGCACCATTGTTAAAGGATAACTGGGTGGCAAGATTATATGTTCCAATTTCGTTTGCTTTAACAGTGAATGAAATTTCTTTTTCCTTGTCTTCTCCAAAGCTTTCCATATAGACTTTCGGAACACCGTCGATGATTTCTATTTCATCGTCTCCTTCCACATATTCCATTCCATCGGGAATATCTATATCAATCTGTAACGTTTCTGCAGAAGCTTCACCAGTGTTTTTGATATTGATTGTGGATGTTACAGTGTCTCCTCTGGGAAGTGTGAAACTGTCAGCTTCTGTATTAAGATTTAATTCAGCTTTATTTTTTTCAGCTTCTTCTACAGTTATAGTGGGTGTGTTTGATGATGCCTTTGGAAAATCCTGGCCTACTTCATTCGAAAAAGTCGCAGTTGTAGGTTTTAAATCAAAATCACCAGATTTAGATGGGCTTAATTCATAGATATACACTGTTTCAGTTTCACCCTCATCTATTGACATTGGACCAGATTCTTCTAAAACTGTTTCTTCCAGAACAAAGTTTTCCTGCATCGAATTTGAAAAATCCACATCTATAGCTTTGTCATCTCCTGTGTTCTGAGCTTCTACTCTGACCCGAATATTATCCCCAACTTTTACAGTATCATTATCAACTGTTTTAGTAATGTTAATTTCCGGTGTGCCTGCAAAGTCTGCTTCAGCATGTCCCCCATTGATAACTTCTTTTGTATGTAGGTCTTTATCGTAATCTGATAATTCTGTTGATACATTGGCCTTGGGGGAATCTCCACCGGCAACTGAATTCAGTGTAACTTCTACTTCACCCTCATCCTCAAAATCGAAGGAAAAAGAACCATTAATATCTAACATAGGATCGTCTATTTCTTCATTTTCTTCATATACTCTAAACGAAGCTGTATTTTCCTCTACAAAAACGTCCGTGACTTCAATCACATAATTATTAATCTGATATCCATCGCCACTTTTAATTTCTTCAGTGTCCACAAAATCTGCGGATGCTCCCTCAACTGCTGCTAACAATATCAACATGATACCCAAAATCTGTAGGAGGTTTTTTCTTGGTTTCATTATTTCAAACCTACAAAAATTCATTTTTTATTTGTCAATTTTCTGTTGTGTACTTTGAATTAATATATAAATTTAAATATAAACCTTATGTTATGATGCTATTTATATTATTCAGTTGTTGATATTTCCATACTTATATCTATCCATTGAGACATATAAATCAATGAACCCATGGATATGACATCAACATCTGTTTTTGCATATTCTTCAAGGTTTTCAGGACTGATACCTCCGGAAACTTCCAGAATAACATTGTCATTCAGACCTTTATTTTTTAAAACCTGGATTGTGTGGATTATCTCATCGGGTTTCATATTGTCAAGCATGATAATATCAACACCCATCTGAGCCGCTTTAACGGCCTCGTCCACTGATTCAACCTCTACTTCTACTTTTTGCGTAAAACTTGCAAGTTCAAGAGCATTATTGACAGCTTCTTCAAATCCCAGTATCTTTATATGATTATCTTTGACCATAACAGCATCAGAAAGGTTATATCGGTGCGGATCACCTCCACCTGCAAATACAGCCTTTTTTTCAAATTTTCGTATCCCAGGAGTAGTTTTGCGTGTACACGCAACCTTTGTTTTATCAGAATAACGCCTGACAGTATTAACGCAATTTCGGGTCAGGGTAGCAATGCCGCACATATGACCCAGGAAATTCAGAACAAGGCGTTCTGCACGTAATAGTGATACGGCACTCCCACTGATCTTAAAAATAATATCATCCGGATACACCCTGTCACCATTGCTGAATTCAGATTCTGCATCGATATCAAAATACGTAAAAATTGATTTTGCCACATCAATACCTGCAAGGGTACATTCCTGTTTTGTAAATATGGCTGCATTATAACATGTATCTGGTACCATTGTACAGGAAATATCGTTGTATCCAATATCTTCTTCGATAAATAGTTCAATTTCTCTAATTAACATCCTTTCACTCGAGTTAATTTGTATCTCAAGAGATTTATATGATTGTAATATATTATGATTTTCCAATACAATAATATGATATAAGTATTAGTTAATAATAACAATTAAATCATCAATGAAAGGAGTCTAGAAATGCTAAGATTAGGGATAGTAGGTTGTGGAGCGATTGGTACTGAAATTTGTAAAGCAATTGATGAAGGCTCCATAGAAATTGAACTGACAGCTGTGTATGACAGGCATGATGAACATCTCTGTAATCTGAAGTCATGCCTTGAAAATTCTGCACCAAAAGTCCTTGAATTATCTGAAATGGTCAAATATGTTAACCTTGTTGTAGAAAGTGCTTCACAAAAGGCAGCTTATGATGTTGTAACTGTTGCTCTTGAATCAAGATGTGATGTAATGGTCATGAGTGTTGGGGTCTTTGCAGATGAAAATTTCCGAAAAAAAGCTACAGACCTTGCAAGACAGAATGGATGTAAAATCTATCTACCATCAGGTGCACTTATAGGGCTGGATGGAGTAAAAACAGCTTCATGTGCAGACATATATTCAGTAACACTTACAACCCTGAAACATCCTGAAAGTCTTGCAGGAGCTCCTTATATACTTGAAAATAATATTGACCTCGATTCCATCGACCATGAAACTGTTATTTTTGAAGGATCTGCAGCTGAAGCTGTTAAAAAGTTTCCTGCCAATGTGAATGTTGCGGCAACGTTGAGTCTTGCTGGTATTGGCTTTAAAGATACCAGCGTAAAAATCATAACAGACCCACAAATTACAAAAAATATACACAAACTAACAGTAGATGGTAGTTTTGGCCGTTTCACCACAAGAGTGGAAAATCTGCCTTCTCCTACAAACCCGAAAACGAGTTATCTGGCAAGCTTATCTGTTATAGCTACTCTGCAGAAGATAGTAAATCCTATTCAAGTGGGTACCTGATAGAGGATAATCTTTTATTGTGGGTGTGATTATTGTAATTCTAAGATTACAATAAAGTTTTAAACTATTATTTTAATCGAAATCATCAAGTGATTTTTATGCAGGATAATGAATCTGTTATTAATAATATTAACAAACTGAAAAATGAAAAAAATGCGGTAATTCTTGCACATAATTATCAGAGGGACGAGATCCAGGATATTGCGGATTTTGTTGGTGATTCACTCGGACTCAGTCAGGAAGCAGTGAATCAGGATGCAGATGTAATCGTTTTTTGTGGTGTCGATTTTATGGCAGAAAGTGCTGCAATCCTCAGTCCTGAAAAAACAGTTCTAATGCCGGAAATTGATGCAGGTTGTCCGATGGCAGCGATGGTGACACCGAGGTCGCTTCGTGAGAAAAGAGAAGAATATCCTGATGCAGAAGTGGTATGTTATGTTAATACATCTGCTGCTGTCAAGGCAGAATGTGATATTTGCTGTACATCCGCAAACGCCGTTAATGTCGTAAACTCTCTGGATGCGAACACAATAATCTTTGTACCTGATAAAAACCTTGCAAACTATGTCAACTCTCAGACTGAGAAGACTATTATACCATGGGAAGGATACTGTCCAACCCATCATCAGATTCTTGCTGGAGATGTGCTTCTGATGAAAGAACAGCACCCAAGTGCAGATTTTCTGGCACACCCCGAATGTCGTATTGATGTCCTGGAGATAGCTGATGAAATCCTGAGCACCACCGGCATGGTAAATTATGTTAAACAATCGGACTCAGACGAATTTATCATAGGTACTGAAAATGGAATTCTTCACAGACTGGAAAAGGAAAATCCTGATAAAAAGTTCTATCATGCATCCCAGTACGCCATCTGTCCGAATATGAAAATGATAACTCTTGACAGTGTCCAGAAATCTCTTGAGAAAATGGAATATGAAATCAGGGTACCAGAAGAAACAAGGGCAAAGGCAAAACGTGCATTGGATAGAATGCTGGAAGTAAAGCGTAGTGAATGATAACCAATTATGGAAAGAATGTTTATGCGCGCCTATATTCAGTTAATCCGATATGGCAACTGCACAATGGCAGCAATTGCTGCAGTTATAGGTGTATTTATAGCATTCAATATTCTTTACACTTCATCTCTGGATTTATCTTTTGTATATAACAGTATAACAGTATTCATTGTTGTGTTTTTTGTCACTGGAGCAGGTAATGCCATCAATGATTATTTTGATTATGAAATCGATGTAATAAATAAACCCTCGAGACCCATACCATCCGGAAAAATAGAGTTGTCAAAAGCTTTTTCTTTTTCACTGGCACTTTTTATATCCGGTATAATAATAGCATTTACTATTAACTGGATAACAGGATTGATTTCTCTATTTAATTCGCTGGTTCTTATCTATTATGCAAAAACCTTGAAAAGAAAGGCATTTTTCGGTAATTTGAGTATAGGGTATCTTACAGGTTCCACGTTTTTATTTGGTGGAGCAGTGTATGGGATTTCCGGTCTGTATGCGCTATTGATACTGTTTGTTCTTGCTACACTCGCAACCATTTCTCGGGAAATTGTAAAGGACATTGAAGATATAAAAGGAGATGAAATGGAAAGGGCAAACACGCTCCCGATTCAAGTAGGTGTACAAAAATCCGTCTACATCGCTGCGCTCATCGGTCTTGTAGCAATAATATCCAGTCCGCTTCCATATTTCCAGTCATTGTTGAACACCAGATTTCTCTACATTGTGGCACTAGCAGATGTTTTTTTTATAATGGCAATTTCCGAGATCATATTACAAAACAATGCATCAATGTCTTCTAAGCTTTTTAAAATAGCGATGATGTTTGCCCTTATCTCATTTATTGCAGGTTCTTTATAAAAAATTAATATATGGGTACTTTTCCTTTAGCAAGTTCCATACAGAATTGCTGAATATTTTCAAGTTCTGAATCTATAACCTCATGTACCTCGTTTTTAACAGAATCAAATGTGCCTCCATCCACAGAAATCTGGGTAGTTGCTATACGCGGCTTATCAATGGGTTTACCAATATCACTCAACAACCATACATAAGCCTCTGATACGTCAGGGATTTCATTATATAACCTGTGGGCAATTTTATGACTTAAGGCATTGTAGATTTTACCCACATGACTTACAGGATTTTTACCGGCTGCAGCTTCAGCACTGGAAGGCCTATTTAATGGAATAATGCCATTAACCCGATTTCCGCGTCCTACCTGACCGCAATCAGCATCTTCTGAAGAGGTCCCTGTAACTGTGGTATAGATACCATTCAGTCCCCTTCCTGGTTCATCAAGGGTATTTAATGAAATTGATGTAAAAAGTGGGTTACATTCTGTTTCAGCATATTTAGATACAAAATCCTCGATTTCATCCAAGATTTCATGTTTTGTCCTGAAATATTCGTTTTCTGAGTTTACAAATCTGTCAATTAGGGGCATAGCTACTGTAAGATGGATTTTGTTGTCATTCCTAACACCCATAATTTTAACATCTTCCCCTGATTCAGGGTACTCTTTTTTAAATGTAGATGAGTTTAGATATTTTTCAGTTTCATGGACTATCCATTCTGTAAATGTAAAAGGAGCATAACCAACAGCGGCAGATGTATCATTTGCACCCAGAACCTCACCTTTTTCTTTCCGCCTGAATATATCGGTAAGTTCAGATGAACCACTTTTTAGTTCAATCTGATATTCAATCTGGAACGGGTCAACAAACCTCAGGTTATCGGAAAACCATTTTTTTGCTGTACTGGTTACTATATTTTCTATATCAAATTCCACACCTTCAGCTTCAAAGGTAGCTCTGTCACCAAAAACCAGTAGCATCGGGTCTATAACCTCTCCACCCCCCATTTTAGCGTTTACTTTTCCGGATACAAGCATGCCTTTGTCTGTATTGTGGTGCAGTATATGACCCAGTTTTTTTATATATTCACTGCAAAGGTTTACAGAAACTTTATCCATCAACGAATCACAGATATAATCCGGATGTCCCAGTCCTTTTCTCTCAACAACCTCAAATTTCTGCTCTTCCATGGGTGGAGCATTAAGACCCTCAATTACAATATTGCGCAATTATTGACCCCCTAAAATAAAGTAAAGAATCGAATCAGATTATAAGGTTAAAGCCATATAAATAAATTTAACCTTCATATTCATCAATAAATGAAGAAGAATGTTTGATATATTCCTTCAGCATCCTCGGGAATGTTGATGCAGGAACATATCTGACAGCCAGCTGTTCAGCCCATTTCTGAATACCATAATCACTTGCTACTACAGCAGCATCGAGTTCTCTGGCAAGTAGCAATACATCAATATCTGGGGCACTGTCAAGTATACCATAACGTAACGCTGACCTGTATTTATTTCTGAATTTACCTACAATACCACCTATAACTTCCCTTTCAAGTTCTTCCCCAAAATTTTCTTTATCCTCTTCTCTCAGGGACATACATTGAGATGCAGTATTTAGAATAGCATCTTCTGCTACATTCATCCCTTTGTTGATTCTGTCACGCATGTAAGTTACATATTCATGAAATATGCGGGATGGTATTGTAACTGTGTATCTGTCAGGTGTTTTTTTGACAAGCCATGTGTCAATTTTTGCGATTACTTCATCATCACAATTGTTATTTTTGGCGAATTCATGTAGTTCATTATATACCGATGGGAATGGGATATAACAGCTTATATCCAGCTGGAGGCGAGCATTTGCTATAAGTTCGAGGATGTTCTGCATTCCTTCACATAACTCATTGGTTTCCATCTGTTCCCTTGTTTGAAGGTCGGTAAGTGCAGTTGTGTCCAAGACAAATCTTTGTCGCAGCATTTTTAAAACCCGAAAGTTGGTTTGGATTATCAATTGATGATGGTAATTTTATAATATATCAGTTTTGTTTTTATCAGATTGTTTTATCATAGGTTGGAATTATTATTTCCGAATTGAGGTTTTTTTGTTTTATCTTCTCTAATTATTTCTTTTACAACGTCTATGGCTTCTCGGGCATCTTCAGCATATGCATCTGCACCTATTTCACCACAAAAATCCCATGACACAGGTCC
Organism: Methanohalobium sp.; assembly: GCF_046546175.1. Lineage (NCBI taxonomy): Archaea > Methanobacteriati > Methanobacteriota > Methanomicrobia > Methanosarcinales > Methanosarcinaceae > Methanohalobium > Methanohalobium sp. The sequence goes on from NZ_JBKGYF010000066.1 coordinate 9,219, forward strand.
GCCTCCTATCATAATTCTTACACCGGGTAGTTTTCTTCTCGCCAGTTTGACCACATCATTCATTCCGCACTCCTAAATTTACATAAAATGATGTAAACTCAGGTGAGAAAGTATCAT
>NZ_JBKGYF010000067.1:0-9215 GCF_046546175.1 Methanohalobium sp.
GCATACTTCTTGCATATGGATTTCACTCGATTCTTGCCGTTTTCATCAAGCTGATTGTAGCCCCTGCAGTCTTGTAATTGCTCATCTTCGAGTTCATCAGTTGCAAAACTTTCTTTCAGCATCTTGTTGATGTAATCTTCGATAACTTCCAGTTCATTTCTTGTGACAGTACTGTTGTTGGAAGTAGACGCTTTAACTACAGATCCATCGATACTCATCTGTTCCATCTCCACTGACCCAACTTCTCTGGCAGCAAAGACAGTGTTTTTGAAGATTTCTCTGATCAAATCACCATTGTTCTTTCTGAAATCGCTTATTGTCCTGAAATGCGGGGTCAGCTTCTCAGCGAGGTATATGTATACTACATTCTCACGTACACATTGTGCGATGGTACGTGATGATCTGATTCCATCGATTATGGCCTGTATCAGTACTTTACAGAGTATCCTTGGATGATTGGATGAACGCCATATTAGTAAATTAATTAACCTATAATGTATATTTATTTGTCTGATAGATAAAAATAGGTTAACAGTGGTCAGAATTGTCGGACAGCCTGTAAAGACATCGGGGTTTTCTTTATATATATAAAGAAAGGTGAAAAGTCCTAAATTTAAATAATCCCCAGGTCTTTCAACCTATCCGGTAGATACGTCTCGGTTACAAAATCCAGACCTTTACCTGCAAATGCCTGTTGTTCTGCTTTTTTCTTGATATCAAGCTGGAGTTCAATCTGTTCCTTCCAGTAATCAGTTTCAAATCGAGGGTCTGAAAGTTCGCTTCTGAGTGCCTCCACATCTCTTTCTGTTAGTTTGTCGGTGGATAATTCATATTCCACTATATCAGTCGGTTGCAGCCCCAGGAATTTGGCATCAGGTGTCGCCATGAACTCGGATAGATGAGCACTTTTTATTGCACCGTAGGCGATGGATGCATAAATCCGGTATGACCAAGGGTCACCGTCTGTAAATACCAGTACAGGTAGTCCTAGTTCCTCATTCATGCGTTTGATTATCCTTCGGGTTGAACGGGCTGGTTGTCCTTTTAAGTGGACAAGTATAGCATTGTATTTTTCATCAAACCCGTTTTCAATAAGTCTGGCATACATACCACCGGTTTCTATGGCGATTATGAAATTGGCATTGTGTTCCAGGAATTCTATGTTTTCCACGTTAAAAGGTATCTGGTATCCGCTTTCACCGATATCCTCCTGGCAGTGGATTGTTCTTGCGCCGCGTTTTGTCTCCTCTCTGATTTTTAAAGGTCCAAAAAGTGTTGCTCCGTCTTCCTCTGGGCGCATATGGAAATATTCACGCTGCAGATTTGTGATGATTTCAAGGTCTTCCACCAGTTTATCGCTTTCCGGTTGTTCACGGAATTTGGCAATATCCCAGTTTTCAGAAATGTAATACAGCTCTCTTAACGTAGAACCGCGATTCTGTCCCAAATGGTTGTTTATAATGAAATCAACAGCTTTGGATGTTTTCAACAGCTGATAGGCCCCTTTTGTAGTTTTAGCACTACGCTCACTTTCACGGCCACCGTAAACCCAGACATCACTGTTGCTGTTGTACTCAATATTTCCTTTTGTACGGCTTGGAAGGGTTACATAGGGGATAATCCCCTCTACAAACTGGTCGTATAACTTTTTGGCAATACCCAGCAACCGGTCTTTTGCCACAGAATCATGCTCTTTCTGCTGTGGTAGCTCAGAACTATCTGCCATTTTAAACAATCTCCTTTATCGCTTTTGCACCGGTAACAAGTTCATCATCCACACCCTCAATTGTCATAGAAGGAAGACGGGATAATTCCTCATCCATGATCGACACAATTGAGTAATTTATCACTTTAGAAGAATTGGAAGGTATATTAATGTTCCATTTATAATCAAAATCATCTCCAAGTGAGGTTATTTTAGGTTCAGGACTCATGTTTTTGATTTCGTAGGGAAACATTTCATGCAAATCAAACTCATAAGATTTGTTTGCATAATTAACTATCCTGATAGATACATCCACACTATCTCCATCATTTCTGTTAACCTCCCTACTTACCAGAATATTGCCCATTATTTTAGCTACAACCGGATTTATATCAGGTTTTTCACGATCAAGGGTTTCGGCAAGTGTTGAAGCCATTTTTGGCAAAACCTTGGAGATGATTACTTCCTTCTCTCTTCGTTTCTTGAGTGTTCCCTGTCTGTTCAGGTAACGGTTCAATTTCCTTGCTACATCCTTGATGGCAAGCTCGATTTCATCCTTTATTTCGGGTATATCTGCAATAGCATCCTTTGATTCAGAAGTAAATGGTACATTTGTAGATGCAACATGTACAAGTACTACCGCAGGACCGGTTGGAAGACCTCCACCGGGTTGATTTAATCCGTATTGTTTCCATTTAATAGATTCGGCTGCATGGGTAGTCACACATCCCCCCTGCTGATAGAGAAGAGGCACACGGTTTGCAAAACGCATTATATCAATTCTATCATCTTTTGGTAGATCTCCCCCGTATGCTATACCCACCTCAATGATAAACGGATTCCCTGAATACACTGATGGTGAACGGGTAGTCGTTGCGATAAAGTCCACATTGAATTCTTTATTTAATCCTTTATAGGTCAAATTTTCACCAATTGGTGATAGACAATTGGTAGGCGGTGACATTATTTTTACTTTAGAAAACGATTCCAGTAATTTCTTTGCTTCAAGTCTTGTAATTTCGTGAGGATCCTTTTCAAAATCAAGCCCTGCCGTTTTGCAAATCTCATCTGCAGTATTCAGACCTATTTTTGAAAAGGAATAACGTAAAAAGGCACCCAGTTTTTGACGTTCGGTATACCTCAACATCTTCATCAAAGTACCCATTTCTATACCATGTGGATGGGGAAGAATCTCATCCGGAGCTTTAGGTAATTTATCAGTTGCACGTTCAAAAACTATCTCATTGCCGTCGGGTTCTATTAAAGTCAAACGTGCGTGAGGATTTACAATTGCAGTCGCTTTAAAATATTCATAAACTGATTGTCTGCGACCCTTTACATAAGATGCTTCCATCTCCATTTCAACCCGTGTACCATGGGGTCGATCCCAGTCAATAATTTCATCCTTCAGGATTTCAGGCTCATTGGTACTGGTATTGATCATAACTTCATAATAATGAGCTGGTGATTTTGGACCAATTTTAGAAATAATCTTTGTTTGTAAACCTGTCGTAAGCTGGGAATACAATACCGCTGCAGATATACCTATACCCTGCTGACCACGGCTCTGTTTCAATGCATGGAACCGTGAACCGTACAACAGTTTCGCAAAAACTTTCGGTATCTGTTCTCTGACAATACCGGGCCCATTATCCTCGATTATCACAGCAAGTGTATCTTTACCGGTTCGCTCAATCTGCAGCAAAATATCGGGAAGTATATCTGATTCTTCTGCAGCATCCAGTGCATTATCTACTGCTTCTTTTACGGTTGTAATCAGGCTTCTGGGGGCTGAATCAAATCCAAGTATCTGTCTGTTCTTTTCAAAGAATTCTGCGACACTGATAGTTTGCTGGTTTTTTGCAAGCTCTTCTGCAATCGGGGATGACATAATTATACTACCTTTTAAGTTAAAATATTGTTTTGATAAATATATTTTCAAATCGGATTTAAGACAAATTTACAGCTTGTAAATAAAAATAAAACACTTGAACTCTACTCAATAAGTTCATCACAAAGCGATATTTTATAAAGTTTTTGCAGCTTGTTTATATTGGATTGTTGTATTACCACTCTAAATCATAATCATGATGATAATTATTTGCAAAACTTTTTATAATAAAATAACATTTATTAGTTTGTAGAGCGGGTAAATAAACTTTTTTCATTAACCCCCACTCCCCAACCCGCTCCTCTTACCTTAAATTGGTATACAATAAAAATCAAAAACCATAATTTAAAAATCAAACAGAGATTTCTGTGATTTATCCTGTGATTTTTTGTCACTGTTTTCAGACTGACTGGACTGGTTTTTTTCATCATTCATACTATCTGTATTTGTTTGTTGACGACTTTCCTGTTTATTAAATCCAATGTCATCAAGTTTGGAATTTTTCTTTTTGCTGGACGTTTTACTGGTATTGGTGCTGTAAGATGGATTGGTGCTGTAAGATGGAAAGGTTTCAGGTACGGTTTCTTCCATCAATGACTCTGCTTTTTGATGTATATCCTTAAGCCTTTTTGTGGTCTTTTTACTCCCTGTAAGATAGGAAAGTTCATCTAGTGTAAGTTTCAGGTCGGCTGTAATATCCACTGCATAATCATCATCCTTCAATAACTGAGTGTATACAGGTGCTAGGTTAGAACGCACATAACGGATAGACTTATGATTATGCTGGCCGATTTTTGACGCGATATTATCCCTGAGATCGCGTTTTGCACGCATCTGTCCCAGTTTTCTCCAGTACGATGGCGGGCTGAATTTAATAAATCCTTTATATGTCTGGGATCTGGATACTATCATTCCACATACCATAAGTGAACCTGCATAACGCCACAACCGGTAATTTTGTCTGTTTCTTACCCTTCCAAGATACACATCCGCCTTTGAAAGATAACTGTAGCCTGAGTTTATATCATCAATCTCCTGTTTATACTGGGCAGGCAGGTTTTCATCAATCCAGTGGATCATGTCTTCTGGACTTTCGTCAAGACCGTATGTAGCATTGAGAGCTTCTTTAATATCATTGCCTTTGAAAATTTTTGTAAGGACTTTGAATATGGATTCTTCTGTATCCCTCAGGGATGTGGCGATATCTTCAACATGAAGCTCATTACCTGATACTGCAGCCTGGAGGTCATTTATAGCACTGCGCACATCACCACTTGAATCCTGAGCCAGTTTTTCGATTGATTCATCGGCACAGGTTATACCTTCTTTATTACAGATTTTTTTAAGAGCAGTGGCGATAGATCGGATTTGTACATTATTGAATTTAATTTCCAGACATTGGTTTCGAATTGACGATGCTACACCATAGACATCGTTTGCAATCAGGACAACTGGCTGGTTTGTTGTTTTTATCGTCTCGGATATGGCACGGGCTCCACCGCGGTCATTGGTGCCATGCAGGTTGTCTGCTTCATCAAGAACTATCAGTCTTTTACCATTTGACCCGTAGAGTGTACCTGTCTTTGATGCAGAACCCGCGATTCTGTTAATAACTTCTGCAGTCCTCTGGTCACTTGCATTGAGTTCTATTACCTCCCATCCAAAATCATTGGCAAGTGCATGGGCTGCTGAAGTCTTGCCGATACCAGCTCCACCGTGCAGTATTACAGCTCTTTTTTCAGGTACAGTATTTAACCATTCTTCAGCCCATTTTTTCAAAGAATCTACAGCTTTCCTGTTGCCTACAACATCAGAAAGTCTAGCTGGTCTGTGTTTTTCAGCCCATTCAATCGGTTCAGTCATCTTAACCAGTTCCAAATAAATATGAAGTATTAATTAATGTTTGCATTTCTATTACTTTAGAGCAAAAATTAATAAGGAATTATATTTATTATTCTTTTCTTGTTTATAATGTTTAATGATAACTCAATATTAAACATAATTGAAGAAAAAGCACTTGCAAACAGAGCAAGAGTTGCTATAGGGATAAAAAACCCTTCAGTAAATATACTGGTTAGTTTAAAAAAATCTCAGGATTTCGGTCATGCACAAATTGTACTTGTTGGATGCAAAAGTGATATCGATAAAATAGATGTAAATCACAACCTGGAAATTATAGACACTAACGACCCGGAAAAATCAATCTGCAAACTTCTCGCGTCCGGTGATATAGATGCAGCTGTAAGAGGAAACATTCAGGCATCAAAAGTCCTTGATCACTTAAAAAAACAGATGAAAGTTGAAAAACTGTACCGTATCGCTCTACTCCAAACAAATAAAGGAAGACCTTTTTTCTTTGCACCTGTCGGGATAGATGAGGGCATCGACTTAAAATCAAAAATTGAACATATAAAAAAGAGTGTTGAACATATACGCAGATTTGATATTAACCCTACTGTTGGTGTATTATCAGGCGGCAGACCAGGAGACCTCGGACGTGACAGTAAAGTCGACAGGACCCTGGAGGATGCAGAATTTGTAACCAAATATTTACTGGATAACGGAATAAATGCCAAAAATTACAATATTTTGATAGAAGATGCTGTTAAAGAGTCCGATTTTATATACGCACCTGATGGTATTACAGGTAACCTGATTTTTAGAACTATTGTGTATCTGTGTGGTGGTGAAGGTATAGGGGCGCCTGTTCTAACTGATAAATATGTCTTTGTAGACACATCAAGGGCACGACAGGATTTTACCAGAGCTGTCACGCTTGCCAGTGCACTGACTTCTATAAAAACAATATGAGGTGGTTATTTTAAAACGCATAGCTGATGATTGGCCGGTTGTGAAAGGTGATTACACCAGCGGCAACCCTGAATCAAGAGTTGCAGTAGTTACTCTTGCCAGTTCGATTAACCCTTATCCAGAAGCCGCTATCTGGGGAACATGTAAAACAGAAAATCTGGGAGCTGAGAAATTAGTTGCCAATATCGTATCCAATTCCAATATAAGATATGTTCTGCTGTGTGGTGGTGAATCCAGAGGACATCTATCCGGACATACTCTTTTAAAGTTACATCAAAATGGTATCGATGAGAAAGGAAGAATTATCGGGTCAGAAGGTGCCATTCCATTTATAGAAAACATTCCAAGAATTGCAATACATCGTTTCCAAAAACAGGTTGAATTGATTGATTGTATAGGGTTAACCGATCTGGAAAAGATAAAAAATATTGTTGATAAATATAAAAACAAAGGTATGTTCTATAATGAAGAACCTATCCTAATTATATCAAAAAGTAGAAAAACAAGAACACTCCCTCAAACACCATCAGGCAAAGGTGATATGTTCATTTCAGATGAATTTGTTATCAACACGAAGACAGGTCTAATCCTTGAAACTAACTCTGAATCATGAGAAAGGGGTATAGGGGTCAAAGGAAACCAACGGTTTTAACCGTTCTCCTTAAATCAAAGATTTAAGGATATCTTTTAACCTCGTTTAAAGAGTGAGGAATTTAGACCCCATTGATAGGGAGAATAAAAATTTTATAATAAGAAGAACATTATATATATAATACAATAAAATTCACCACCAAAAACTATCTACGCATGAACAAACAGCAGTACTGGATAGTTAACACTCTGAGTAAACTATCCAAGAACCTGTACAATGTTGGAGTATATAACGTTTGACAGTATTATTTCTACAATAACAAGTTCTTACCGTACACCAATAATTACCATTATTGCAAGGATAATGATAATTACAGCCTGTTGTATAGCGATAATGCTCAACAAGTTCTTAAAGTCGTAGATAGGACATTCAAGAGCTATTTCAGACTGCTCAAAGAAAGGAAAAAAGGAAACTACAACCGACCCATTAATACACCAGGTTATTTGGACAAAAATGGACGGTTTGTATTGATATATCCTGCTCAAAGAATGTCTATCAAGGGTAGATATTTCAAACTAGGTATGAGCAGGCAATTCAAAAGACAAAATAATCTTAATGGTGATGAATTAACATTCAAACTACCGGACCACATCAATCCTGATGAATTAAAAGAGGTCCTGATTGTTCCAAAACATGACGGCAAGTTCTACCAGATACAGTATGTTTATGATAAGAAACCAGAAGACATGAATCTGGACAAAAATCAATATCTATCGATTGACTTAGGTCTGGATAACTTTGCAACCTGTGTGGAAACATCTACAGGTACAGCCGAAATTATTGATGGCAAGCACATCAAATCCATAAACCAGTTCTACAACAAAGAAAAGGCAAGGTTGCAGGGTGTAAAAGACAAACAGGGTATGGAACACAAGTTCACTAACAGATTAAGTAGGCTTACTTCTAAGCGTGATAATAAGGTGGACGAGTTCCTGAACAGGTCAGTTGATCACATCGTCAGAACCTGCATCGATAAAGACATCGGCAATGTTGTTATAGGTGAATTGAAAGAAATTAAACAGGAACAGAACATTGGTAAAATGAATAACCAGAATTTCCAGAATATACCATATTTCCTGTTCAAAAGTAAACTACAGTCCAAATGTGATTTGTACGGAATCAACTACATGGAAGAGGACGAATCCTATACCAGTAAAACCGATTCACTTGCTCTGGAACCCATCAGAAAACATGAAAAATATATGGGTAGAAGGATTAAGAGAGAACTGTTCAAGTCTTCCACCGGTCAATTGATCAATGCCGATGTTAATGGTGCATTGAATATCTTAAGAAAAGTAGTCGGTGATTCCTGTATAAACAGGATAACCGATAGAGGTCTCGTCAGCAGACCGGAGAGAATAAGGGTTACTTTTGAACCTGAAAAGCGACCAGCCTTCTCTCGAATTAAATTGTCAGTTTAACCTGACAAGCCAACGACTTTAGTCGTTGGTAGCTGACTTTGATTCTCTATACCTGTACCTGTCTTCTTTTAATCCGGCTTTTACAAAATTGGAAATTATCGCGATGTTAAATAGTATCAGCAGAATTACAACCGAAAAAAAGAATGGATTGTCTCTGGACAGTAGCGCAAAATAATTCCATAAGAAATGGAGAGAAATAGCTGCGAAATAGAAGTACATGAGCGGATACTTTAGTTTGTTTTCAGCTTTTAACCCATAACCTACACCAACAGTAGCGGTCCACACTCCATGTGCAATAGGGGTTAATAACGCTCTCTGTAAAGATATGCCTATACCAAACCCCATACCATACAACAGGTTTTCAGTAGCTGCAAACCCAAGACCTGCTGCAACACCGTAGACGACCCCGTCCATGATACCATCCATCTGTCTGGCTTTATAGGGTATCCTGATGATGTATCCCTTTGTAATCTCTTCCACAAAACCAGATATCAACGCTATGGTGAAAATTGTTCGGGGTATAAACTGGAATAACAATTGTTCAAAAAACAAAGCGATTATAACAGAATTGAGTGCACCGTATATAAATGTCAGAATTACATACGTTTTAGGCTCTGGTTCATATTTATCCTTATGATAAAAATACCATAATATAGCCAGGCTGGGGGCATAGGCAAGAATTATTATGAGTGTAAGAGTGTGCATAATAATTCAATGGCTATCTACATTTAAACA
>NZ_JBKGYF010000068.1:0-8829 GCF_046546175.1 Methanohalobium sp.
TTTCCTAGTAACCTTCTTCCGAAGCCGCTGAGTCTTTAGCTCAGCGGTAGTTCACTGCAGCATTTTGTCCACAATCAAAGCACCATAGGTGTAATCATCCAGTTTAATTACCCTTTTCCACAATTCTATACACCCGCATGACTGGTCAATATCCAGGTCCTCAAGGTTCTGGGTGATAGAAAATTTTCGTATGGCATTGGCAACATCCTGGTCGCATTTATTACAGTTGTGAGGTCCTCGTTTGGAACCGGCACCAACTGGATCAGATGTGATTATTGTGTCGGGATGTTTTACCTTTGATTTTCTAAGGACTTCTACGATGCTCCAGAGCCACGGAGGTCTGTACTGATGTTTTTGCCATATCCATTCAACAAAGGTACCTTTTTGAACATTGCACAGGTTTATTGATATATTACTAACATAAGGTACAATTTCGTCAACGGACTGTACCATATCATCAAGAGCTGTTCCTTCAGGTATAAACGGTGGTTTGAGGAGCAGATAGGCTTTGGTGGTCACATCATGTTCTCCGGCAATCTGTGCGGCACCAATAAAATTTGAAAACCTAAACCCTTTGTTTATGGAATCCCTGCGAATGATATCAGAGCTGGTTTCTAGGCCAATTGCAATTTCAAATTCAGTACTATCCAGAATATCTTTGCATTTACCGACAGTATCATGAGTTACAAATTCTGGACGTGTTTCTGCAATTACTTTGACCACTCTCTCATCCAGGTTCAATGTCTGCAAGATATATTGCAAAGCTTTTGCAGAGACTTCATTCTCATCCAGAAAGCTGCCGGATGTATAGATTTTGACCATGAACTTATCAAGGTTAGAGGCCTTTTGCATAGCTTTATCGAATTGAGACTTCATATCTTTATCATTAGGTGGTTCTTGTGAACTGTCATAGACATAACCGCACATGGAACACCCACCCTGATTTCCCCACCAGCATCCGGAGGTTTTGAAAATAATGGTAAGGGTGTTTATTTTCTTACCATCGTGATTATCATGTCCTGTCCACACTGCAGTTGGTGTGTCCGGTGCAGATGGTTTAATTCGCTGTTTATTTCTGATTTCTGATATTATCTGATTCAGTGACATGATATTGACCTTATTCAAATTCAATTGTTGCTGGAGGTTTGGGTGTTAAATCATATAACACTCTTGAGACCGAAGGAATTTCACTATTAATTCTGGACTCGATTCTGTTAAGAACATCCCAAGGCAATTGCATTGCCTCAGCGGTCATGCCGTCTCTTGAACTGACAGCACGAACCGCAATTATCCATCCATGCACTCTAACATCACCTTTTACACCAGTCCCTTTCCCAAGGAGTGCGGCAAAGGTTTGCCAGGGATGATATTTTTCAACAAGTTCTTCTTCTACAATTGCATTTGCTTCACGTACCACGTCCAGTTTTTCTTCGGTTACTTCATCAAGTATCCGGACTGCAAGACCGGGACCAGGGAAAGGCATACGGTCAGCTATTTCATCAGGAAGGTTCAGCGCTTTAGCCACATCTCTGACCTCATCCTTATATAGGTCTGCAATAGGTTCTATGATATCCTTAAAATCAATAACATCAGGTAGTCCGCCTACATTGTGATGGGACTTTATGCCGCCCTCGGATTCAATCCTGTCCGGATATATGGTGCCCTGTATTAGATATTCTGCCTGTTCTTCTTTGGCTACCTCTTCAAATACCCGGATAAAAGTTTCACCAACCGCTTTACGTTTTTCTTCGGGGTCATTTACACCTTTTAAAGCATTCAGGAACCGGTCTTTCCTGTCAACAACTTTGAGATTCATATCGGAAAATGTTTCTTTTATTCTCTCAGTTTCATCCTTTCTCATGAGACCGGTTTCGATGTATATAGGGACCAGATTGTCACCGATTGCATCATGTGCCAGTACTGTACATACCGAACTGTCTACACCACCTGATAGGGCTATAATCGCCTTTCCATCGATTTGTTCTTTAATCCTTGCTGCACTTTTCTGGATGAATTTATCAACTTTTACCATTAGAACAAGCTCCAGTTTAAGGTGTTATTATAATAATCAGATTTATTTAATAGGTTCATGGTATTCAAGACTTATAAATGCTTATCTGGATGTAATTATATAAATTACTTTCACACCGCTTGAATGAAAATTATATATTAATGATGCGTCTACACTATAAAACCCGATTATCTCTTAAAACAGGATTTTATGATTAACCCATGTACACAACTCTGCATAAATACTTCGGTTACAAAGAATTCCGCACACTCCAGGAAGATATAATAAAAGATGTACTGGACCAAAAAGATACATTTGTAGTTATGCCTACAGGTGGTGGCAAATCGTTATGTTATCAATTACCGGCACTTCTCATGGATGGTGTGACAATAGTTGTATCACCACTTATATCTCTTATGAAGGATCAGGTCGACGGATTGAGGTCTAATGGTATATCCGCTGCATATCTAAACAGTACACTTGATTATCTGGAATCAAATCAGATATGTAATGACCTTTTAAACAACCGTATTGACGTTCTCTACATCACACCAGAACGATTAACAATGTCAAAAACCCTCAAATTTTTAAAAACTGTAAAAATCAATCTGTTTGCCATTGATGAGGCCCACTGCATATCAGAATGGGGGCATGATTTTAGACCTGAATATCTCAAGTTGAATATGTTGAAGAATAAGTTTCCAGATATTCCATTAATAGCACTTACCGCGACTGCTACACCCAGAGTGCAGAATGATATCATCTCTTTACTGGAACTTGGAGATTGTAGCAGGTACATATCAAGTTTCAATCGCGATAATCTCTATTATGAGGTTAGACCCAAAAAGGAAGCCTACAATCAGATGGTCAGATACCTGAAAACCCACAGGAAATACAGTGGTATCATATATTGTCAGAGCCGCCGTACGGTAGAAGACCTGTATAACAAACTTAAAAGGGAAGGTTTTCGTGTTTTGCCCTATCATGCAGGTTTGCCAGCATCCATCCGTGAGGAAAATCAGGAGAGTTTTATCAAGGATGATGTACAGATAATGGTGGCTACAATTGCTTTTGGTATGGGTATAAACAAACCCAATGTGCGTTTTGTGATCCATTATGACCTTCCAAAGAATCTAGAAAGCTATTATCAACAGACAGGTAGAGGGGGAAGGGATGGTCTTGATTGTGATTGTATTCTTTTTTTCAGTTATGGGGATAAATATAAGATCGAATATTTCATCGATCAAAAAACTACAAAATCAGAGCGGGATATTGCCTTCTCAAAATTACGTAAAATGATAAACTACTGTGAAAGCAATATCTGCCGCAGGAAATTATTACTGAATTATTTCGGAGAAAATTTTGATGAACAAAACTGTGGCAAATGTGATGTATGTCTTGAGCCAAGGGAGATGGTTGATGGGACAGAGGTGGCAAAAATTTTCCTCAAATGTGTGGACGAACTGAACCAGAAATACGGACTTAATCATGTAGCTGATGTATTGGCTGGTTCCAAAAACAAGAAGATTATCAATAAACAGCATGATTTGCTCGGCAGTTATGGGGGAGGACATAAATATACAAAGAGTCAATGGATAGATATCGGAAAGGAATTATTACATAAAGGAATTCTGGATGTTAAAGGTGGACAGTATCCGGTATTAAAATTGAACCAGAAAAGTCATGACCTACTTTCAGGTCAGGAAAATGTTCAGCTTACGAAATCGGTTGAATATCCATCCAATGATATTTCTGATAAATCGCCAGATGAAACCGATAATCGGCTTTTTGAAAGGTTGAGGAAATTAAGGAAAAAACTGGCTGACAGTGAAAACAAACCTCCATACATTATTTTTGCTGATACAAGTTTGAAACAAATGGCTGCTCGTTGTCCGAAGACATATGATGAATTTTTGAAAATCTCCGGAGTAGGTGAATATAAGCTGGAAAAATACGGTGATATGTTTCTGGCAGAAATCATTGACCACTGTAAATCCGAATCTATTGATTCATGAATCTATAATTTAACAAACCTTGTTTCACAAAAAACCAATCCGATTTTATATTTAAAATTTAATTGTAATCTAAAATAATGTGTGCGATAACAGGATTTTTCAATACTCAAAATGCGTTTTTGTATACCTATAAAGCTCTCTCTATACTCAGAAACCGTGGCAGAGATGGTACAGGTGCCTGCGGTATCGACTGGGTAAAACATTCAGATATTGTTGAAAATCTTGAAATACCTCATGATATTAATATAATGGGTCATAATCTTCACTCGATTGTCAAATATGTTCCGCAGCCCATTGTCTATAAGGGAAGACTTGTTGCAAACTGTGAAATATACAACTGGATGGAACTGGCTTCGGTTTATAACCTGGATGCAGGAAACGATTCTGATTTTTTAACCCAATTCATTGAATATCAAATATATTCATCGAATATAGATACATCCAATCCTGAAGAAGTAATAGAAAAAATAGAACAGGTATTGGATGAAGTCATTGGTGTATATTCTTTTGCATACATGCTTGATGGCTATGTATATTTATTTCGTGATGTTATTGGTATCAAACCGCTATGGTACAGCAAATCAAATGAGTTTGCTTTTGCTTCAGAGAAAAAAGCCCTGAAAATCACCGGATATTCGGATATATGTGAACTTAATCCAAGGGAAATAATCTGTTATGATATAGCAAATGATAGCACTGTTTTTTATTCCAGAAATTTTTTTGATATTATACCGGAACATGATAAACAATTGGGTACAATTCGTAACGAATTCAGGTATCTTCTGGAAGATGCCGTATCAATCCGTTTCCCAGATGAACCGTTTGGTATTCTGTTTTCTGGAGGAATAGATTCCACAATTATTGCCTATCTATGTAAAAAACTGATTAAACATTCAGCTGTTGATTTCACCTGTTATGTAGCAGGTTTGAAAGGGAACGATTCTAATTATTCACCTGATGTAAACTATGCCAAAAAAGTGGCTGATAATCTGGGATTGAAACTCAAAATAAAAGAAATCAACTATCAAGAAGTTGAGTATTATCTTAAGAAAGTTGTACCCCTTATTGAAAATACTTCTGTTCTTAGGGTAGGGGTGGCATTAACCATGTATGCTGCTTGTGTGGCTGCTAAAGAAGACGGAATCAGAGTGATGTTTTCCGGTTCGGGTGCTGATGAATTGCTTGCGGGTTACAATCGACACTGGAAATCGGATAATTTGAACCAGGACTGTTATCAGGATATTTTAAACATATATGTGAAAAATACCTACAGAGATGATGTAGTGTCTATGAACAACAATATAGAACTCAGGGTTCCTTATCTTGACAGGCGGGTGGTTGATTATGGTCTAAAAATACCAGCATGCTATAAAATCGATAATTTGCAAAAACAAAATAAACTGGTTTTGAGAATGGCAGGCAAACAATTCGGTCTACCTGAGGAGTTTGTACAGCGAAATAAAAAAGCTGCACAGTATGGCAGTCGTTTTGATAAAGCGATTACAAAGCTTGCAAAAAATGCAGGATTTAAAACGAAAACACAATATCTGGAGCAGTTCCATGAAGGATTATAAATTAAAGCTTGGTGTTTTATACAGTTCAGGTAAGGACAGTAATTATGCAACCTATATTATGAAACAACAGGGTCATTCTATAGAATGTCTGATAACGGTAAAAAGTGAAAATCAGGACTCATATATGTTTCACACTCCAAATATTGATTTTTCCCGTTTACAGTCCGAGGCCATGGGTATACCACTGATTGAAGAGGCAAGTAAAGGTGAGGAAGAGATAGAACTTGAAGATATGAAGCGTGCAATTAAACGAGCTCAGGATGAATATGCAATTAATGGTGTGATTACAGGTGCGTTGCATTCCAGTTATCAAAAAGAACGTATTGAGAAAATATGTAACGAACTTGGACTTGAAGTTTTATCTCCGCTCTGGCATATTGACCAAGAATCTGAGATGAGGAAACTGATAGAACTTGGTTTTGAATTTATTTTCAGCAGTATTGCTGCCTATGGTTTAAACCGTGATTGGCTCGGAAAGGTGATCACTGATAAACAAATCAATAAACTAGTTCGACTGAATGAGAAGGTAGGTTTAAATATTGCAGGAGAAGGTGGAGAATTTGAGAGTTTTGTGATTGAATCTCCAATGTATAATAAAAGGATTGAGATAATGGATTATGAGATAGTGGAAAGGGATGAATATACTGCCCATCTAATAATCAAAGATGCAGAACTTGTGGAAAAATGAATTTTACAATCAAATTCTGCATGCTGAATACCCGTGTTTTTCAAAATACCTTTGATGGTACTCTTCAGCTTCATAGAATTCTGAGGCAGGCACAATTTCGGTTACTATTTCATTTTTGTACTTACCAGATGTCTGAAGTCTCTTCTTGGATTCAAAAGCCTTCTTTTTCTGTTCTCCATTATGATAAAAAATAGCGGACCTGTACTGTGTTCCTATATCCGGTCCCTGTCTGTTCAGAGTAGTAGGCTCATGGATTTTCCAGAACACGTCCAGCAATTTATCATAGGATACTATTGATGAATCAAATGTAATTTCAACTGCTTCAGCATGACCGGTTTTACCGGTACATACATCTTTGTAAGTAGGATTTTCCCATTTTCCACCAGTATAACCTACTCTGGTGGACACAACTCCCTCAATCTGGCGGAATGCGGCTTCCACTCCCCAAAAACATCCAGCTGCAAATGTAGCTTTTTCCATAATTATCACCAATTTTTTGATCAAAAATCGTTTTAACAATATATGCTTTTAATTAATATTATACTTATGGAACGGAATGGATAACAGTTTATCAGGACTAATTGAACAATTTTTTCGTGGGTTTTTTAAATACCACTCCAAATTAAACATCCACGAAAATGCGGACAACATAATACCTTTGATAAATCTTAAGATACCATTTTTACTACAAAATCAGCATCATTAACTTAGGTTTTAATTGTACGTCTTTCATCTAATTTCTGGTATCTTCTCCAATATGATTGGTAATTTCAATATTAAACCACCGTTACAATTTTAAACTGGCTGACAATAGTTTTTTATGAATGAAATAACCTTTTCTATTGCTTTAAAATGAAATCTCGATTAATGATAATACTATCTTGAATTAAACTTCAAATAAAATCAAAACATACAGTATAAATATGTTGCTACCTGACCACAAAACCAAAATCGTATGTACCATAGGACCTGCTTCGTCATCTGAAGAAGTTCTCAGGGGTCTGATTCATAGTGGTATGAATGTAGCTCGGCTCAATTTTTCTCATGGAAACCTGGAAGGACACAGGGAAGTTATACATAAGATACGAAAATTAGCTTTTGAGCTGGATGCAGTTGTATCGATAATGGCAGACTTACCGGGTCCCAAAATCAGGATTGGAAAACTTTCAGAAGACCCCATACATCTTAAAAAGGGTGACAAAATCATACTAACAACCGAGGATATGGAAGGTAGTGGGTCAATAATACCTGTTAATTATTCCAGACTTCCTGAAAGTATCAGACCTGGAAGTCCTGTATATTTAAATGATGGTTTTATACAATTGAATTGTCTGGGTGTTTTTGATAAAAGAGTGGAGTGCGAGGTTGTAATAGGTGGACCCCTTTCATCCAATAAAGGGATGAATCTTCCGGGTTCAAAAATTCTTCTTGAACCAGTAACAGACAGAGACCTTGACATTGTGGATTTTGCGCTGAATGAAGGTGTTGATACTTTTAGTGTGTCGTTTATAGAAAAGGCGGATGACATACAAAAGATAAGAAACCATGCAAAAAACAGAGGAAAATCTGTTTTTATAGTATCAAAAATTGAAAGAGAAGAGGCAGTGAAAAATATAGATGAAATACTGGGTGTCACAGACGGTCTTATGATTGCCAGAGGAGACCTTGGAGTAGAAATACCCATACAAAAAGTCCCGGTTGTTCAAAAAGAATTGATACACAAAGCTAATCTTCTTAGCATACCGGTTATCACCGCAACCCAGATGCTTGAATCAATGACCGAAAACATACGACCAACAAGAGCCGAAGTTACCGATGTTGCCAATGCCATCCTTGACGGCACAGATACAGTAATGCTTTCTGGTGAAACTGCTGCGGGAAAGTATCCGGTAGAAACTGCTTCCATGATGGCAAAAATTGCCAGAGAAACAGAGTCATGGAGGAGCAAAAATAAAAACAAAACAGATACCGTTATCAAAGATATTGATAACATAAAAATGGACGTAGATGATGTAATATCTCTTCAGGTTAACGATGCGCTCCTGAAACTACCCATAAAATATGTAATTACACCTACTGTGTCCGGTGAAACTTCAAGACACATATCCCGGTTTAAATCGGACACATGGATACTTGCATTTAGTCGCTACCTCAAAACCAGCAGGAATCTTGCATTATCCTACGGAGTATATCCAATATACATAGAAAGTAAAACTGATAATTGGGAGAACATAGCGGTTGAAAAATTAAAACAATGGGAAATGGCCAGAAAAGGGGATTTCATCATCTTAACCCAGGGACAATCACCCGGTAAACCAGGTGGTACTAACCTTTTAAAAATTATTTCTATAACATAATAATTAGCTTTTATAAAGGTAAAGAAAACCACAATGTCTTTAGCATCTTGGTATGATAAATGGTCAAAAAAATATAAGTATTTTGCTAAACGATTGTATAATGTATGTATCTGACCCAGAAGAACCGTATCCGTGCTGATAAGCAGACGTATGAAACTTTGAAAAGGTTGACCAAACTGTCCAA
>NZ_JBKGYF010000069.1:0-8817 GCF_046546175.1 Methanohalobium sp.
ACGTGAAGATCTGATACCATCGTTCATCGCCTGTATCAGCACTTTGCAGAGTATCATTGGATGATAGGATGATTGCCATATCAGTAAACTAATTAACCTATAATTTATATTTATTTGTCTGATAGATAAAAATAGATTGATAGTATAGAATTGTCGGACAGCCTGTTTAGCCAAGGATAGTTTACCCTCATGGAAACATTAAAATCATTTCAAGTTAATTGCAAATATCAGGTGAAACTAAATGAGTCAGGAACTACCCCCACAAGCACAGAATCAAATGTCTCAATTGCAACAATTACAACAGCAGGCACAGTCGTTAGCAGTACAGAAAAATCAGGTAGAATCATCTCAAAAAGCAACAGAAACAGCTCTTGAAGAATTAAAAAATTTGCCAGAAGATGCTACGGTCTACAGGACAGTTGGAAACCTGCAGATCAAAACCACCAGAGATGATGCAATCGAAAAACTGGAAGAACAAAAGGAAAATCTATCATTAAGGCTACAGTCGATTAACCGCCAAGAAGAGCGCATATCAAAACGATTCAAACAGCTTCAGGAACAACTCCAGCAATCAATGGGTAAACAGCAGGGTGGAAAGGCACAGTAAAAGCCATTTATATTAAATGAGCATAGCAAAATTTGAACAAGCCATATATGTATCAATATGGCAATCCAGCGAGAGGTGCTAATGCAGGTCGACGAAATGGAGTTTTACAACAGGCTCCTGGACTACCATCATATTTTATTTTTATGTCATCGCAATGCTGACCCTGATGCTGTAAGTAGTGCGTTTGCACTTTCTGAGGCTATCGGAGGTACAGTTGGTCTTGTAGAAGGATGCAACAGACTTGCAGCACTGCTTGTTGATAGGCTGGGTATCGAAGTTGTAGATGGACCAGACCCTGAAAACTACGAATTTATAGTGGTAGTAGATACATCTACAAGTTCTCAACTAAATGATATCAAATTATCCAATTACTGTGTCATAGATCATCATTCAACAACAGCATTAACAGAAAAAGCTGATTTTTATCTGCATTCTAGAGCAACATCAACTGCAGAAATAGTTTATAAAATATTAAAATCGATGGGAGCACCTATTACCCGCCGTACTGCTTTAGGGCTTATATCAGGAATTATCACCGATACAGGTCATTTTAAACATGCAAATTCATGTACATTTAGAAATCTCGCAGAAATAATAGAATCAAGTGGTGTAGAATATGCTGAAGTACTTGAGATGATGGCTACAGCTCCTCAGGACATATCATTGCGTATGGCGATGTTGAAATCTGCACAAAGGCTGGAAATTGAGCGCGTGGATGAATGGCTGGTGGTAACAACACATGTGAGTTCATTCGGTGGTGCAGCATCTTCAATGTTGATTAATATCGGAGCAGATGTTGCTCTTGTAGCAACAACGTGTGACGGTAGTATAAGGGTCAGTGCACGTGCCAAACGTGATGCTGTTAATGCAGGCGTAAATCTTGGGAAAATTATGGAGAATATAAGTGAACATTATTATGGCACAGGGGGAGGTCATCCGGGAGCTGCAGGTATCGATGTTGTGACAGATGTCAATCAAATTCTTTCAGAATGTAAAAAACACGTACTTGAGACATTGAAAAGAGAAACTGTAAAAAACGAAAATCGTTAATAATCACGATTATTCTGTTAAATTACCATTTTATTAAAAACAGGCAGGTAACATAATGGAATACTGGGATCCACATATTGAGCGAATGCCGGTTGATGAATTAAAAGAGATGCAAGAATTCAAATTGAAACAGCTTTTGAATTATGTGTATCATCATTCACCTTTTTATAAAAAGAGGTTTGATGACACGGGTATCAAACCAGATGATATAAAAACACTTGAGGATATTAAAAAGCTACCGTTTACCTATAAACAGGATTTGCGGGACAATTATCCAACAGGAATGTTTTGCGTCCCGAATACGCAGCTTGTACGCTTTCATGCGTCTTCTGGAACCTCCGGAAAACCCACTGTTGTAGGTTATACACGAAATGACATTAATGAATGGGCAAACTCACTTGCCAGAGCACTAACATCGATTGGTGTAGGACGCGGAGATAATCTTCAGGTCAGTTATGGATACGGGTTGTTTACCGGTGGGCTCGGACTACATTACGGAGCTGAAGAAGTCTCAGCTTCTGTTCTTCCAACCAGTGCCGGTAATACAGAACGACAGATTGAATTAATGCAGGACCTTGGCACAAGTGTTATAGCCTGTACTCCATCCTATATGCTGTATTTGAATGAAGCTGCAAAGAATATGGGTATTAGTATCAAAGACGATACCGATTTACGGGTAGGTATACTTGGAGCAGAACCTTGGTCAGAAGAGATGCGAAAAAGAATAGAAAATGCAACCGGAATTAAAGCATATGACATTTTTGGAACATCAGAACTTAGCGGTCCACTGTTTACTGAATGTCAATATCAGGACGGAATCCATATATGGGCAGACCATTTCCTTGTAGAAATCATAGATCCAGACACCGGAGAATCACTACCTGATGGTGAAAGAGGTGAACTGGCTATAACAACCCTCTCAAAGGAGGCGCTTCCGCTTGTCAGATACCGAGTCGGAGACCTTACGGCATTGAACAGTGAACCCTGTAGTTGTGGACGTACCCATCCGCGGATTACAAGAATTACCGGCAGAGTGGATGATATGCTGGTTGTACGGGGAGTTAATGTATTCCCTGGTCAGATTGAAGCTGTCCTTATGAATATACCGGAAGTAGGTGAACATTTCCAGATAATAGTTGACAGGGTTAATGAAATGGATATGATGAAAGTGCAGATTGAGATGACCGATACAGCATTCAGTGATAAGGTAAATGATATCATATCCCTTGAGAAAAAAGTGGAATCCGCACTTAAAAGCGTGTTGAACGTTTCAGTTAAAGTAGAACTGGTGGAACAGGGATCACACCCAAGAACGGTTGGTAAATCCAGGAAAGTTGTTGACAATCGAAATTTATAATACTGATTGAGTCTTGAAAAAGTTGGTTATGTGGGTGTTTACATGGACATGGACGATAATGTATTAAAACAGATATCCGTATTTGCAGAAAATAAACCCGGTAGACTTGCAAATATAGCAGACAAACTTAAAAGCGCCGATGTAAATATCAGAGCTTTCAATATTGCTGAAGCCGGTGAATTTGGAATAATCCGGATGGTAGTGGATAATCCGGATAATGCTTATGAAGCGCTTCATAACACCGGTTTCACAGTTTCTGAAACAGATGTGCTGGGAATAGAGATGGAAGATGTGCCTGGCAGTTTATCCAATATCGCAAAGAACCTGGGTGAGCACGGTATCAATATAGATTATTCCTATGCATTTGTTACAAAAACTGAGAAGGCACTGTTGATTGTGCGTGTAGATGATATAAAGGGCGCACTGAAAGTACTGGATAGTGCCGATTTCAGACTGGTTGATATGGAAGAGATAAAACATCTCTGAAAAACTGATTAATAGTGTTCCAGGTCAAGGTTTTAAATGAGGGATGAACAGGAAAATGATGTGACCTCTAAAAGCGAATCTCCTTATGATAAATTGGGTGGTTCACATTCTACAATTATAGGTGGACGCCTGGGTAGAAGGATAATCTATATTATTGGGTCACACCCAGAAGTGAAAAAAATAATACCGGCTGTTATACAGGTAAAAGCAAAAAAAGGGTCACCGGGTGGAGCTTTTTCTGCCAAAGCTCTGCGTTGTGATAAAAGGGGAAACCTGCGCTTGGTTGTGTCTCAGGGAACATCCACTCAGGAACTGCGAATTATAACCACTGTAGGAGATGCTGTTGAAGGAAAACGTATCATGAATGAATTAAATGAGTTGCTCCAGAGTAAATAAGGATACGTGTAAAAATGTATATCGGAATCGATCATGGTACAAATGCAATACGGTTTGCATCCATAAACAGGGATGAAAATACAGATATTAAAAAATTTGAATTATCCCGGGATTACGCTGCCTCTATGCAGGAATCTGATATCATTGATTATATCCTTAACCATTTTGATTCCGGTAGAGAAGATATTGAACTCATCGCTGTCACCTTTTCCATGGGTGATGGAATTAACAGTATCGAAAACATTGATACTGTAGATATGAGGGGAGTTAAAAGTATTGAAGGAGCCGGTAAGAAGACAGGTGGCGGAGCTAAGGTTTTTGATGCTGTCAAGAATTCGAATATATCTGCGGTTGTTATACCAGGTATACATACTGGTTGCAATACCGACCAGCGTATGAATGTATTTTCGCATTCTACCAGTCCTGAAAAGATAGGTATTGCATATCATGCCAGGTGTAGCAATCAGGATAACGATTTTATTGTATCTGATATTAGCTCAAATACAGTGACAGTGGGGGTATCAAATAAAAAAATTGTAGGAGCTATTGATGCCTGTATATTAGCACCTGGGTTGCAGCACGGTCCACTGGATCTACAGGCTATAAGGGATGTGGATTCTGGTGTTTGTTCAGCAAATGAAGCGTTCATGCATGCAGGAGTTTTAAAGCGTACACTGTACAACGATTTGGAAAGTCTTCTTGATGCGGTTAATAAAAACAATTCAAATGCAATCCTTGCACTTGATACTATTTCTCTTTTTGCTGCAATGGAAATCAAAAGTATACAGGTATTACTTGCTGATTTAAACCCTGTACCTGTAGAGAATATATATCTTGCAGGCTCAGTCGGTGAAATTGAATATGTGGTTGATAGAATCCATCATCATCTAGGTTTAAGACCCCATGTACTTGGAAAATGGAGTGCAGCTATTGGGTGTGCTGAAATCGCCAGAGATATATGTTCTGGTAAAACAGAAATTTTGGGTCTGGATGTAAATTTTTGAAACAATGTATTCAGAATTTAGCCCATTTTGAATATTCATCTAGGAAATTATGGATGATATCTTCTTTTGAATATTTTTCTATGTCGATACTCTGTTGCACACCACTGCGAAGAACAACTTCGGCTTTACAGTATTTTGGTTCTTCCTCTGTATGATACGGAAATGCAAACGACATTTTCTGATACGGTCTCCCACGGATAGAATAAAAAAACTCTTCCTCATTGTTATTGTAGATTGTAATTGATACTGTGATGGATGATTTTTTTTCAAGCTCGTCTGGGGAATCTATTACAACTTCACGCCCTTTGTCTTCAAGTTCTTTTTTAATTACTCTGAAAGCAGGTACTACTGCATTTTCTATAAAACCGATAATATGATAACGTGTGTCAGCACTACTTGTACTGTGTTCAGCGACTTTTTTGGATTTATCTTCAGTTCCTTCAAGAATTTTTTTCAAACGGGATTTCCATTCTTCCATCTTGTAACATCCATTATGTAATATTTGTTATGGATATAAATCACTTGTTGTATATGTTATTAGAGGTCTATATGTCTATATACAATTTTATTTTTCAATCTTAATAAAAAAGCGGGAGACCCGCTGGAGTGGTTGCATCTAGGATTAAATGGGATATGTAACCAATACAGAAAAACCCTATGAAGTATTCAATAACAGGTTCACCTGTAATGTTAAAGTTTCCTATAAATAGTATATAGTATGTTATAGATCCGGCAATAACAAGTGCTATTTTTGAATGAAACAAGCTTCTATGATGACTGTTTTTTGCTGGTTCGATTTTGTCAGGCAGAACAGATCCAATTATAGAAAATATAAGAGCAAATAGAGTAGAGTATATATCCGGGGTAAACACAGCAAATTCTTTCAACATGTAAAGAGCAATAATCCCTGATACCACTCCGCCGATAATATGTGTTTTGAATTTGGGCATGGTTATTACTGTAAAAGTGTTTGGTTTTAAATAAATAAGTTTTGGTTAATTATCCATTGATTGTTAGTATTTATTTGAATATACAAAATCTTTATATAGAAGAACAAATCAAGTTATTATTGTTTAACAGACATCAATTGAAATTCTGTTAAATCATACTTTACTAACCAGTTCATTTGTTCATTCAAATCATTATTCATATCAATAATTAAGATAAATAACATCGGTGATAGATGATGGATGGAAATAATTTCACTCAAAAGACATATGAAGCAATCCAGAACTCGACAACGATTGCAGCACGATATCATCATCAACAAATAGATTGTGAGCATTTACTTCTTGCATTATTAGAGCAGAAGGATGGTTTAATACCACGTATTCTGCAAAAAATGTATATTTCTACTGATACTGTGATTCAGAAATTGGAAAAAACACTTTCTGAATCACCCCGGGTCTCAGGTCCAGGTAGCGAACAGGTGTACATGAGCCAGAGGCTTAAACGTGTTCTTGATACGGCAGGAAAAGAAGCAGAACAGATGGAAGATGAGTATGTAAGTGTGGAACATCTATTATTTGCATTACTCGAAGAAACGGACAGTTCATGCAGTAAAATACTGTCTAATGCAGGAGTAAACCGTGAAAATCTGCAGCAGGCATTAAAAGAAATTAGAGGGAATAAAAAAGTGACAACCGAAAATCCTGAAGAGACCTATGAAGCCCTTGATAAATACGGTATTGATTTTACAGAACTTGCAAAACAGGGTAAACTGGATCCTGTAATAGGCAGAGACAGAGAAATACGACATACTGTAAAGATTCTCTCGCGCCGCAGGAAAAACAATCCCGTACTTATCGGAGAAGCAGGTGTAGGTAAGACTGCAATTGTGGAAGGACTTGCACAGAGAATAGCAAATGGTGATGTCCCTGAGGATATGGTAAATAAGCGCATCATTGCCCTTGATATGGGTGCACTTATTGCAGGTGCCAAATATCGGGGTGAATTTGAAGACCGTCTGAAGTCGGTACTCGAAGAAGTATCAGAATCAGAAGGACAGATAATCCTGTTTATTGATGAGCTTCATACAGTTGTCGGAGCAGGCGCAGCTGAAGGATCGATGGATGCCAGCAATCTGTTGAAACCAATGCTTGCACGTGGGGAACTGCACTGTATCGGTGCAACTACACTGGATGAGTACCGCAAAAATATCGAAAAAGATGCAGCCCTTGAGCGCAGATTCATGCCGGTAATGGTTGGGGAACCCGATGTTGAGGATTCCATATCAATACTTCGCGGACTGAAAGAAAGATATGAAGTCCACCACGGAGTTAGAATTAAAGATTCCGCACTTGTGGAAGCAGCCGTTTTGAGCGACCGGTATATATCTGAAAGATTCCTTCCAGACAAAGCAATCGATCTT
Organism: Methanohalobium sp.; assembly: GCF_046546175.1. Taxonomy (NCBI): domain Archaea; kingdom Methanobacteriati; phylum Methanobacteriota; class Methanomicrobia; order Methanosarcinales; family Methanosarcinaceae; genus Methanohalobium; species Methanohalobium sp. Next base: position 7,272 of record NZ_JBKGYF010000069.1, read on the forward strand.
GTTGATGAGGCAGCTGCCAATGTCAGAACCCAGATAGACAGCAAGCCGACTGAACTCGATGAAGTCGACCGTAAAATAACACAGCTTGAAATTGAACGTGAGGCTCTAAAGAAGGAAACCGATCCAGCATCCAAAGAGCGTCTTGAAAACCTGGAAAAGGAATTATCAGATATACGCGATCAATCCAAGACGCTCAGGGCTCAGTGGCAGAAAGAAAAAGAAATCATATCTGAACTGCGTTCACTCAAAGAACAGATAGAGGACACAAAAACCCAGCTTGAGCGTGCAGAAAACGACAATGACTTTGAACTGGCTTCACGTTTGAAATACGGGACATGGATACCACTCCAGCGTCAGTACGAAGAAAAAGAAGAAGAACTTCAGCAGATGCAGGACCAGATGCTTCTTAGAGAGGAAGTTGATGAGGAAGATATTGCTGAGGTTGTTAGTGAATGGACATCTATACCAGTAACCAAACTGATGGAAGGAGAACGCGAAAAACTAATCCATTTGGAAGAAAGACTGCATGAAAGAGTAGTTGGTCAGGATGAGGCTGTAAAAGCAGTATCAGATGCAGTGGTACGTGCCCATGCCGGTATTAAAGATCCTGACAAACCAATTGGAAGTTTTATATTCCTTGGACCTACAGGTGTGGGTAAAACTGAGCTTGCAAAGGCGCTGGCTGCAGAACTCTTTGACGATGAGAACAATATGGTGCGACTTGATATGTCCGAATATATGGAAAAACACACTGTTTCCCGTATGATAGGAGCACCACCTGGTTATGTAGGACATGAAGAAGGGGGTCAGCTCACAGAAGCAATTAGACGCAGACCCTATTCCGTAATTCTCTTTGATGAAATTGAAAAAGCGCACCATGATGTATTCAACATCATGCTCCAAATACTGGATGACGGTCGCCTCACTGATGCACACGGAAGAACTGTGGATTTCAAGAATACAATAATCATAATGACTTCAAACATCTTTGTAGATTATGCCCGTGAACAGCTGGAAAACGGAGCAGATTATAGCAAGATGAAATCCATGGCTCAAAACGAATTGAGCAAACATTTCAGACCAGAATTCCTGAACCGTATCGATGAAGTTGCAATCTTCCGTCCACTGACAAAAGAGCAGCTTGTGGAGATCGTGGATATTAAAGTTGAAGACTTGGCAGAAAGGCTCAAGCACCAGAGGCACAAACTTGAAATTACAGATGACGCCAAACGATATCTTGCGGATAAAGGTTACAGTGAAACCTATGGTGCAAGACCGCTACAGCGTGTAATCCAGAATGAAGTCGAAACCGAGGTCGCCAAATCTATTGTGTCAGGTGAAGTTCCGGAAGGGTCCACAGTTAAAGTGGATTCCGATGAAAACGGAATTGTAATTAAAATAGAATAATCATCCGGAAAAGAGGAAACGAAAAGTACATCAACAAATATGTAGATGAACAATGAATTTATCTGTTCATCTCATTTTTTTATTTTATAGTCATCAACTTAATATTAGTTCTTTAAATTTTTTCTTAATGAACACTTCT
>NZ_JBKGYF010000070.1:0-8713 GCF_046546175.1 Methanohalobium sp.
GACCGTGCCACTACCTGTGTTTTCAGACGGTTTGCAAATCTTACCAGTGCATCATTGAGTTCCATCCCCCAAGAAATATCCCTCCACACCTTTTTTGTTTCATCACTAAGAGCTTCGTTATCGGTTTTGACCATGAGTTTTATTGATTCCTGCAGAGTCATACCAGTTTCCACTGTACTGGCAAGTTTTTTCAAAAAATCAGGGAAATTTCCTTCAAGTTTTTTCTGTCTTCTGGATTTTGTTTCATGGAATACAGCCAGTGGAACGATGATAAGGTATGTTGTTAGAACAAGACGGTCATCCAGAAAATCAATGGTTTCAGATGTTGTATAAAGTGTACCCATATTGGATAACATAACTATCAACAGCAGAATAATTGCAACCGGTGAAGTAACAGCTATCGATAAAATCGGTTTATCAAACAAAGGTTTTAATGGGTTTTTAAGGAAATTTTTGTATTTGATACATTTTTTGGATTTTATGAAGTTGTCAAAATGTTCCCGCTTTTGTCTTTTTTCTTCAGTTTCATTTATTAGCTGTCCGTTTTCATCATATTCGGGTTTTAGGCAGGATGGTATTTCAGGTATACCATGGTCAAAGATTTCAGTTGTCTGCAAATGTGCAGGTTCACCAAAATCTTCAGGAGCCATCATGCTTATCATGACAACAAACATCACAGAACCGATAGGAAGAACCGCGTATATCACGGCGTAGACCATCAGTATAGACCCGGAACCCATGACTGTCATCATGATGCCCATAATGATTATAAAAAGAGGACCGGCGACAAAAGCTGTAACATAGGATTCTGCCAGCAATCCCAGGGTCTCCAGAAAACCCTTTTGGTCATCGATAGCCTTTTTTAAATACTTATCGGATTTATCCTGAAAGTATTTGGATATGCTTCCACCACTATCAATAACTGTCAGAAGGTTTTGTAAAAGGTCCTGAAACCGTTCAGATGGCGTCATTTCGCTGACATTGGATATTGCAGTTCGTAGGTCATGCCCAAAATAATCCATTTCCCGGATTATAGTTTCAACTTCTTTTGAAGCTTCGCCATAAGTGTCGCTTGACCTTGCCAGTGAATCGAATACGCTTATGATGTTCATTCCGCCTTTACTAAGTGCATACATGAATGTTACTGCATAGGGTAGATGACTGTCGATATTCCGTTTACGTTCACCCGCCTGGAACCCGGGATAAACCAGGAAAAGTGCATAGGTCATACCTCCCAGTGTTATTGTCGTAAAAACAACAATAAACAACGACAGGAATACTTCTTTAAAATTAAGTAACCATGCCGTTGATGGACCAAATGTGAGATTTGTTATATTATCAGGCAGTCCAATAACTGCGATAATCATATATGAGACTAATATACCCAATATTGCACCTGTCAAACCGCTCACAACAGAATAAAAAATAGCATTCGAGATATACATCTCATATGAAGTTGGTATTCTTGCCTGTTTGAGCTGGAGCTGTAGCCGGGCGTATTTTTTCTTCTTTTTCTTCATCTTCTCCCCTAAAAGGGCAAAAGGGATTTTTTTAAAGATTGTCAGAAAAAGCCTTGCCTGTTTCTCAAGGTCACTAAATTTAGCAAAAAATCTATCATTTGACTTTTTTCCATTATCCGAATTTTTGCGACTGGTCTTGGAATGGAATTTATTTTTGAGAGACTTTACAGGTGAAGATTTTTGTTCCTTAGATGTATCTGGTGCATCGGTGCCGCTAGCAACATCGATATTTCCATAATTAGATTCAGAAGCAATAGGATTCTCATCAATAGATTCCGGAACTTCGCCATTGTCCGTTTTTTCAGCCAAATCATCCCACCAGAAAAATTATTTTAGTCCGATTTTTTGCAGTAGTTTTTCAGGTGTTGCCTGATAGGATTTTATTATCTCTGAAATTTCCTTGAAATTCCTGATGTCATTGTCAACCATATAATCCAGTATTTGCTGACGATATCTGAGCTCTTCCCTTATCTGGGCAGCATTCCAGCCTCTTCTTTGCTGAATCTCGTAGATGCATTGGGATTCACCAGTCCTCTGGAAAGTATCCCTTGAAGAATCCCATACAAAAATATCATTTGTTCTCAGGTTCCTGGTATTGGGGTCTATATCCACAATTTCCACAATTTTCAGGTTCTTTCTAGCACGTTTACCTCTGACATAGGTTTGCGCCTGGATACTTATTATATCCAGTGCCTGTATCATATTTCTGGGAACACTTATAGGTGGATTTTCCAGTCTGTGGATTGCTGACGGGACCGAATCCGCATGCATGGTGGAGAATGTGGTATGTCCGGTTGACATTGCCTGGAAAAGTGTAAGTGCCTCTTTACCTCGGACCTCACCTACAAGAAGATATTCTGGACGCTGTCTGAGTGCTGCTCTTAGCAGGTCATACATATCCACTGCTCCACGCTCATCTGCTGTAAAGGAATCCCTTGTGACCCCTGGTATCCAGTTTGTATGCGGCAGTTTGATTTCTCTGGTATCTTCCAGTGTTACAATTTTTGCCTTTTCAGGTACAAAAAGAGATACTGCGTTTAAAGAAGATGTTTTACCTGAAGCAGTTCCACCTGCATAGATAAGGCTCTTGTTGTTCTCAATACACAGCCACAGGTATGCCATCTGTTCTGATGAAAAGGTACCCCAGTCTATAAGATCGATTGGGGTTATTGGCACTTCGCTGAATTTACGAATGGTAAAAGTGCTTCCGTGGGTAGTTATTGTGGTACTTAGGGTCATTTGAACCCTGGATCCATCCGGCATTGATGCATCTACCATCGGCTCAGCCAAGGATATGTGCTTACCGCATTTCTGTGCAAGACGTATTATAAAAGAATCAAGTTCATCCTCTTTGAATGTGATGTTTGTAGCTATATTGTGGTATAGCCTGTGATACAAAAACAATGGGATTTCATGACCGTTCCCTGATATGTCTTCAATATAATCATCGTTCATCAATGGGTCGATTTTACCATATCTTACAAAATCACGTTTTATATAATATGAAATTTTTTCAAGCATTAATGGTGTTATTTCAATAGCATAATCCTTGATTATGGTGCGAATCTTTTCGTCCAGTACTGCCTCTTTATCACCATTGTTTTCAATATCTTCAACCAGTAGAGCGTTACGTAATCGGTCTTTGATTTCTGTCAGAAATGTCTGTTCAAAATCGGTTAATTCGGGTTCTATCAGATAATAAAGATAATCGTTTATTTCAGGATTGAAAAGAATTACAACAAATGCATAGGGTTCGTTTACCCAGTAACGGTCGATTTCTTTATAGCCTTCTACTCCTTTAAAAACAGATAATGGTCCATGGACATCAGGGTTATAGGCTTCAATTTTAAAAGTTTCCTGTTTAAAAAGGTTTTTAACTTTATCAAGAAACTTCAAATCTTCTGTATCATCATTTCCTTCAAAACTTTCATCGTATCCAGAAGATGAATTTCCAGTATTATGAATTGTTTTTTTGGATTTGTTCTCTTGTATAATCTTTTTTACCAAATTTTTCCCGGAGTTAACTTTACTTCCTTTTTCAGAATTCTGAATTTCAGGTTTTTCTGATTTATATTCCGTCTTAGTTTGTCCCTCAGTTTGCTCCTGGGTTTCTTCTACACCAACTTTATTTGATTCAAAATTAGATTCAGGTGTCAGAAACCCGAAATCATGTTCCTGTTTTTTTTCAGATTCATGCTTTTGTGACAGCCATCGAGAAGGGGTTTCAAGATTATCAGAAGGTGTCAGTATATAATCATCTTTATCAAAGTTTTCACCCAGGTTATTTTTATCATCTGTTTCTTCGGGTTCTGATGATTCGGATTCATTTGGATTACCTGGAGTAAACATTTTAGGTCCAGATTTGTCAGGTGGTTGATTATCAGCAGCATCTGTAAAATCAGGTGAGTTGCTGGTATAGGTTTTATATTTATCAGTCTTATCAAATTGTGATTCTGGACCGTTTTTGTCACCCATCATTTCACCATGCTGAGTAGCTGCTCAATAAATGTGTTTTTTAGAACACAACTGTATTTTTATGACCTCATTATCATTGTTATGATTGTAGTTATTACATAAAATATTATTGAAAGAATATAAAACTATGGTGTATGACTCAAATCTTTTTAAATGAGACCAAAACATAACAAATTAGTATACAATAGACAAAAACATTAAATCCAAAGTTGGATATGTCCCATTAATTATTAATTTATAATCTTAAAAAAATTAAAAGAGGATCCTTTTTATGCCAGTAATAACCCTGAATTATGAAGACCTGGAAAATCTTACTTCGGTTGACAGGGATACTATAGTAGAACAAATTCCCATGATGGGTGCAGATATTGAACGAATAGAAGATGATTATATAGATATCGAATTTTTCCCTGATCGCCCAGATTTATACAGTGTAGAGGGTGTAGCCCGTGCTTTAAGAGGATTTTTAAATATTGAAACCGGGTTTCAGGACTATACATTGACATCATCTGGTATTGATATCGAAAAGGATAGTGGTATAGAAGATATACGTCCATATCTTGCATGTGCTGTTATCAGAAATGTGAGATTTGATGCTAATTCAATAAAATCCCTGATGGATTTACAGGAAGATTTACACTGGGGAGTTGGACGTAACAGGAAAAAAGTGTCCATCGGTGTGCATGACCTTTCAAACATTACACCCCCCTTCAGATACGTCGCCGCTGACCCGGATACAGAATTTGTCCCACTTGAATTCACAGAACCCCTTTCAATGAACCAGATACTTGAAAATCATCCCAAAGGTAAGAAATTCGCCTACATACTTGAAGGTTTCAATAAATATCCATTGATACTTGATGCCGATAATAATGTGCTTTCATTTCCACCTATCATAAACAGCACACGCACGCAGATAACTGAAAACACTACAGACCTTTTCATTGATGTTACCGGGTTAAGTGATTCGGTATTTGTTGCTCTCAATGTACTGGTTACTGCTCTTGCTGAACGCGGTGGAAAAATCGAATCAGTAAAAATAATAGATTCCAATAGAAGCAAGGAAACCTCTCCTGATCTTGACCCGTCATCCTGTGAACTTAAAATATCAGAAATCAATTCATTGATAGGTACAGTACTACCCCGAGAAGAAATAATAAAACAACTTCAAAGGATGCGTTATGGAGCTAACACAAAAAGTGATGATTCGGTTGATGTGAAAGTACCCCCATACCGTGCCGATATTCTTCACAATTACGATATTATCGAAGATATAGCAATTGGATATGGTTATGACAATATTCAGCCGGAGTTTCCCAAAAGTGCCACATTTGGTAGTGCACATGAAGTTTCAATCGCAGGTGACAATATCTGTGAAATCATGGTCGGGCTTGGATATTCTGAAGTAATGTCATTTACACTGAGCAATGAGAGGGTGCATTTTGAACGAATGTGCCGTGACAGAACAGATGATATTACCTATGTACTGCATCCCATAAGTGAAGACCAAACTATGGTAAGAACAACCATCCTCCCAAACCTGATGGAGATACTTTCCATGAACCAGCACCGGGAACTTCCGCAGTCCATTTTTGAATTTGGTGATGTGGTAATCAACAATAGAGTCCACAGAAACCTGGCTGCAGTATCAATCCACCCAGAAGTCAACTTTACCGACATAAGGGAAATCGTGGATGCGGTAATGCGCGAGCGAATGGTTGAATACGAAGTTGAAGAATCCACTGACCCTGCTTTTATGGAAGGAAGGCGTGCCAATATACTGGTTGATGGTAAAAAAGTTGGAGTCATGGGTGAAATCTATCCACAGGTCATCACAAACTTTGGTTTGGGAGAACCTGTTATAGGGTTTGAGATGGAAATTATGAATTATTAATATCAAAAAGCAACCTATTTTATCTCACTTTAATTTTTTAATTAGCAAAATTATCAAAACACAAAATACAAAGAAGTAAAAAGTTTGGCGGGCTCGCCGCGATTTGAACACGGGTCAATGGGTGTCTTCGCAACTTTCAAGTTACACCGAAGCCCATTAGGATATCCTGACTACCCTACGAGCCCATTTAAATTTCAGCATCATACAATTGCAACAAGATTATTAAAGTTTTTCATCGAAAATGATTATTTTCCGGTAATCAATCAGATGATACCAATAAGAAGTCTGATAGCTACCACCCAGAGAACAATGCCAAACAAACTTTTTACGGTTTTTGGTTTCAGTCTGTATTTCATTAAATATGAACCTACCTGAGCACCAAGAAAGGCTGCAAAGGATGCATATAACAATAAATTAATATCAAGGCTTTCAAAGCTGGTACCAATATGACCCAGAAAACCGGAAAATGATGTAAACATGATGATAAACAAAGAAGTTGCAGAGGCAGTTTTTACATTGTAGCCCAGATAAATCAGTAGTGGAACTATAAACACACCACCACTTAATCCAAGTAAGCCTGCAATTATTCCTATTATAAATCCCGAAACAATGCTAATTGTAATAGTTTTTCTGTTTCCGCTGTCACCACAATTAAGACACATTATCCTTGAACTGGTAAATACCATATGAATTCCGATAAGCAACAGCAAAACGGCAAATATCAGCAATAAAATATCTTGGGGCGTACTTTTTGAAAAGTAAGCACCTATTGGCGCGCCTGTGACCGACGTTAATATTAAAGGTATTGCGGTTTTAAAATCCACCATCCTTTGTTTAGCGTAAGATATAGTTGCTGAACCTGTGGCAAACGTGTTTATCAGTAGCACCGTTGGGATAACTACATACAAATCTATGCCTATCCAGTAAAGGAGAGGTACATAGATAGTGGAACCGCCTGTACCAATAATTGAAAATAGTATTGCAAGGGAAAAAACAATTACAGCGATTAAAAACGGCTCCATTATTTACCTCTACGAAACCACATATTTATGATGTAATATGTTCCAGAAAATCACTTACTTGCTCCCCTATGCCAAGCACTGCAACAACATCTCCTTTTTGTATAACTACCGATGCATCAATATCTGTAATAATAGAATTTCCTCGTTGGATACCAATTATCTTGCATCCGAATGCATTAATCAAATCAAGTTGTCCTATTGATTTTCCTTCCAGATATTCTCCTGTATCTACATGATGTTTTTCTATACTCAAACCTTCATAGAGCATGATATCTTCATTAATGTATTCACAAACAGTATCCATGCACTTTGATGTCATCTTTGCAAGCATTTGACCTGCAACAATCGAAAGGGATGAGACATAATCGGCTCCAGCTTTATAGATTTTATCTATAGAAGTACAGGTGTTTGCCCTTGCAAGTATAATAGCATCCGAATTCAATCTGCGGCTTATAAGGGTAGCGAACATAACATCTGAATCGTTACTAAGTGCTATTACTACTGTTGATGCCTCTTCTACTCCTGCTCTTTTTAATACATCTTCATCTGTTCCATTTCCAACAATATAATCAAAATCAGAACCTTGAAACAGTTCTGGATTTGCATCAACTACAGTAAATCTTACATTGCTTTTTTCCAACACTTCAAAGATGACTTTGCCAGCATCTCCAAAACCAATCAATAGTACAAAATTATTTTCCATCATACCACTTCTTTATCAGATAAATTGCTTCAATTTTGTAAGCTGCTCAACAGTGCCTACCACGAGTAAGACCCAGTTTTCTTGGATTGTATCATCAGGGTCGGGATTTAATATGAAATCTCCCCCTTTCCATATACCAACCACATTAACACCAGTTCGTTCACTAATCCTTGATGATTTGAGTGAGGTACCTATTAAAAAACTCCTGGGATACACTGGAAACTCCAATATTTTTATTCTGTCAAAAATCTCAGTTGCTTCTGAAAGTGTGCCTACAAAGGGGTCTACTGCCTTATTACCGATAAAATGTCCAAGTATAGATTTTGGAGATAATACTCTAGTTGCACCAGCATACCTGAGATATTTGGCATTGGATATATTTTCCACAAGGCAGATGATATTCAAATCCTTGTATCCTCGAATTGACAGTATTATGTTAGCATTTAATTCATCTGATTTGTTTACAATAACAAAGTTTGCAGAGTTTATGTTAGCATTTATAAAAGTTCCTTCTGCAGCGATGTCACCATAGATACATGGTACATTTTTCTCCAATAATCCACGGATTACATTCTCATCGTCATCTATAATAATATATGGATAATCATGTCTTTCGAACTCTTCTATAAGGGTTTCTACAAGGTTGTTATAACCGCATATGATAATATGGTTGTCAAGACTTGAATCTGCTTTTTTTGGTATTGATACTTTAATTGTATTCTCAAGCCATGGGACGATAATAAAAGGAAAAAGCATCCCAAAAAGAATGGTTAATCCGGAAATCTGGACAAATATAGAAAAACCTCTACCCAGATTTGATGTCAAAACAATATCACCATAACCCACAGTTGTCATTGTGGTAACTACCCAATAGATTGAAGTCAATATATCAGCATTTTCAGGTTGATTCTCCAGCCGTGCTATAAAAACAAAAATTATACTGTAGACGAGTATCAAAAGAGCCGCAATTATAGCATACAATGCAATGGAATGACTGGGATTGAGTTTTGAGATTTTCATTTTACCGAATTATCAAGTTATAACACTTATAAATGTTTAAGGTTGATGTTTTTTATCTGAGATTATCAAATTAGCTCAT
>NZ_JBKGYF010000071.1:0-8302 GCF_046546175.1 Methanohalobium sp.
TTTTGCATAGCATGATACATTGTCCCTTGTATTCAATGCTGCAGCAACATCATCCTGGGTGCTCAGGGGATTGCATCCGGTAATTGCTATTTCAGCACCACCTGCTGCGAGTGTTTCCACAAGTACAGCAGTTTTGGCTTCCACATGCAGTGCCATAGCTATCCTGTGACCCTTCAGTGGTTTTTCGGATTCGAACTCATCCCTTATAATCGACAGAACCGGCATGTAGTTCCTTGCCCATTTTATCTTCTGGTTACCGGATTCAATTAATTCATTATCAGTCATTTTCAAAACTCCACTAGTAATATATAAATTCAGAATTTAACACGAGCTACCAGATTGGCTGCTGCTTCTCTGGCTCTGTCCAGCACATCCTGCTCGTCCATGCACAGGACGTTATAATCCTTCATCAATACTCTACCGTCTACAATGGTTGTTCTGACATCGCTTCCTGATGCAGAATAAACAAGGTGTGAATGAATATCATAGACAGGTGTAAGATGGGGTTTGTTCATGTCAACTATAATTACATCGGCATTGTAACCCTCTCTTAGTATGCCGCTTTTGATACCAAGTGCTTTTGAACCGTTTACTGTCGCCATTTCAAGTACCTGCATGGCTGGTAAAACCGTCGGGTTAAGTGATTCTACCTTATGAAGAAGTGCTGCGGTCTTCATCTCTTCAAACATATCCAGGTTGTTGTTATTGGAAGCACAGCCATCGGTACCAAGTGACACATTTACCCCTCTGTCAAGCATCTTTGGTACCGGTGCTACCCCTGATGCCAGTTTCATGTTGCTGACCGGGTTATGGGATACATGTACTCCACGACCTCGCAGGATTTCTATATCATCATCTGACAGCCAGACACAGTGTGCTGCAAGTACTTCAGAGTCTAGAAATCCAAGTCTATCCAGTAGATTGACTGAACACATGCCATACTGTTCCTTCATCTGGTTTAACTCGGACTCGGTTTCAAGCACATGGATATGGACCTTCACGTTATCCTTGCGTGCCTCTTCTTTTACCCCTTTTATTAGTCTCTGTGTGCAGGAATAAGGCGCATGCGGTCCATACATTGTTATGATTCGACCTTCTGCCTCTCCATTCCAGTCCAGAACAAATCGTTTACCCTTGGATAATTCGATATCTGTGGATCGGTTTTCACCCACATCAATCAAACCATAAGAAAGAGCTGCTCTTAAACCCGAATCTTTAACTGCCTGGGCCGCATCATTCATATGAATATACATATCAGCAAAAGAGGTTGTACCTGATTTGACCATTTCCAGGCAGGCAAGCAATGTTCCGGTGTAGACATCGTTTTTGTTTAAATGTTCTTCAGCAGGCCAGATATAATCCTTGAGCCATTCTTCAAGCGGCAAATCATCTGCATACCCCCTGAACAATGTCATTGCAGCATGAGTATGGGTATTGACAAAACCAGGCATTACAACCCCACCCTTTGCATCGATAATTCTGTCAGCACTCTGGTTCGTGGATTCTGCAACTTCTGTTATAACACCGTTTTCAATCACTACAACCCCATTCCTGAATTCGGTGGCAAAATCCATTGTCAGAATGTATCCATTTCTTATGATGATATCAGCCATATATACTCCCCAAATTGAAATAAATCCTAAAATAGTAATAATTTTCTTTAGTTTTATGTTTTGCCAAACTCTTTTGAAAGGGTTTTAAGCCTATTTTCTATTTCATGAAGTGCTGATGAGATGACCTGATTGTTATCATAATTATCAATTATATCCTTGAATTGGTCATCTGTAAAAGATTTCATTTCATCCGCATGCTGCAGCATATTCTCAAAAGCACGGGTTATATTATCAATTATCGTGACGTTCGCACATCTGGACGTACGGGATAGTGGGTTTAGATCAATTGCTATAACAACTTTGTTCATTTTTGATAATGTTTCACACCTGTCACCATCTTCCAGTGGTACAAGTACCACGTCTGCACCATATATACCGTCATGGTCCACCAATCTTCTGTCATGAGACAAATCCAGAGTTGAATCTCCTTTTACGCCAAGAACATTTCTAGCGCCATGTGATTCCAAATGCTCTACTATTCTATCGATTCTCTTTTTGCTCCTATGAAAGAGATTCACTTCAAGTGATGATCCTGTAATATCAGATAATACTACCAGTTCATCCGGTACAAGAGCTGCAGTGTTACCATTAACCGATATTACAGGATTTTCAGCAATGAACAGGTAGGATACTGCTACTCTCTCTGCCTGTTTTGCTGAATCAGTACTGCACTCTCCAATAAGATAATCAAATGCTTCACCCCTACCCTGAGCAATCAATCCCTGTATGCTTGTTATACCTTTTTCCACTCCTTCAACAGTATTTTCCCGGGTTATGAGTGATTTATATCTTGGATGATCTTGCGGAATTTGAGTCATAATAACAACTGTAATTTTATATATTATATACTACCTTATCTCAATTTATCTAGATAAGGTTAATTGAGTGAACTACTCCATCTGTTGCAGACGGAGCTTCCTGCGAGTGCCCGTATCATTTTGGTAATGATTGATGATTCATCCCGATTAACAGGCCTGTCTGTCTTAGATTATCAGCAAACCGCTGATAGCTCGTCCACAGGGCATTCTGTCGTAAATACCTCTCCATAATCACTATAACACTGTTTTTATCCGTATCGATAGACTGTCCACAATAAGAACAGTTATTGGTTCTCTCGTATAGAGTCATCTTTTGCCGATAGCCACAATTACAGCAGTCCTGAGAGGTATATGATTCATCAATTTCTATTATTCTTTTACCTCCTCTTAATGATTTGTAGGTTCTTTAAATCGCAGATTTAAAGATAACTCTAAATCTTTGATTTAGAGTGCTAGAAATTGAGCGAACCGTCCGATGTAACCTGAATTATGAGTACCGCGGTGCGTACTTTTATCGAATTTCTTATCTCCTTTCTTGCTTGATGCAATATGTTTGGCTGATAAATTGCCGATTATTATCACATTTGCGTCAGTATTGTCAACGACGTTCCTCGTTTTCTTGTGCTGAAAATCTCTCAGCTGAACTGATGATAACTTCATCATTATCTATATATTCAGGGTCATTTGCACCAGACAGATAATTGGTTGTATCGATACTGTTGTAGGTTATAGTATTACGTTTATAATCAGTCATTCCAAATCCAGACTGGTTATAGGTTATTGTAAAGAAGTAGCCTTCACCTCTAAACTTTGGTAGCCTAGCAGTCTCATCACTGTTTCTTCTCAAAGAGAAGAACGATTTGTAGTTAGCATCAAGCCGTTTCAATACAGACTGCAATACTTTGGAACACACCCACTTATATTCTGGATACTGTTTCTTGATTTTGGGTAAATCGTTCTGCTGCTTACTGTAGCTTCCCTTGATGTTGTTCCAGCGGGCATTTCTTCGTTCTGCGATAGCAAAGTTGTACATCAACCTGCATTTCTCAGACAGTACCCACAATAATTCTTCCTGGTCAGATGTAGGTTAATCCGTATCGGTAAAGTCTGATACATAATTTACTATTTGACATGAAAATATTTATAAATTTTTACTTGTTAGCGATTTTATAATGACATATATATTCATTAGACTCTCTCATCAGCCAGCTACGCAGGGAGACTTCACGCTCCAGAGTTAAAAAATCAGGAATAACAACCTGTACCTGAGTTAAACCTTAGAACTTCACCGAATTCAGACATGACCCTGTAGACTTCATCTTCGTTTCCTTCACAGGGAATTGCGAATACAGTGTCACCAAGCATAGCCTGAGATGCTTTCCCTCCAGATGTTTCAACTGCCTCGATCACATCTTTTGCTCTGTCTTTTAAAAGACCCGTTTCAATCGTAAATTCTTTAGCCCGGAGTATGAAATTATCAATTGTTGGATAGTCCAGAACAGAACACATGGCTTTTCTGCCTGCGGAATTGATTCTATCAACCATTTGCTTGTCTTCAATTACAGATTTTGTTGATACATTCCCCAAAACAGTGGATAATACAGTAAAATTTCCGGAAGGTATGAAATCCACCCCAGTACCAGAGGGTTTACCGGGTCTTGTTCTGATAACAGTACCACTATACAATTGCGCTGTTACATCTCCCAGGCCACATCCGGTTTTTACTTCTGCCAGATGGGCAATATCTGCAAGATGATTGGATGTATAATTCAAAGATAATGCCTTGTTAAGAGCGTAAGCTACACTCAAAGCACCTGCACCTGAAGCTCCAAATCCACAACCTACTGGTATGTTTGCTGTAATATTAACAATTACAGGTACGTCTGTCAGCATTTCAGCAGTCATATTAACAGTATCTGCCCGAACTAATGAGCCGTTTAAAAAAACCTGAGTTCTGTCTGTAGAATCCCCAACCTGCACTTCAGATTCAATACCCTGATCAAGTACCAGTCCGCAGCCGGTAGAACCTTTTTTTTGATGGGCTTTATGTTTATGAATTTCAAAAAAACCTGTTATATGACCGGGAGCAAATCCCTTACCTTCGCATACTTTTGACATCAACAAGCTCCTCAACTCAGTTTTTCAACCAGTTTATCAAGAAGTTTACTGGCAATTAATCGTTTGGAACCATTTACATGAAGAGGGTTTGTATTATATGAATTCATAATATATACCTCATTGGTCTTGTCACCCATTCCCTTCTTATCGACATCATTTGCAACCACAAAATCAAGACCATATTTTTGCTGCAGGTTTTTAGCCCTTAATATAAGCTCGTCTACTGTCACTCCATTTTCTGCCTTAAAACCAGCTATTACAAGTTCAGGGTAAGAATTACGAACTTCATATAACAGTTTCCTTGTGGGTTTTAATACAAGTGATAATTCATCTTTACCTGATTTGATTTTATGTGGGGATTCATCAATTGTATAATCAGAAATTGCAGCTGAACTGATAAGTGCATCATAGCCCTTTCCAAGTTCATTGAGTACAGCATCAATCATCTGGTCAGCGCTTTCTACATATACTTCGTTTATTCCAGGTATATTCAGCTGGTTTCTGTGAACAATTGTAACTTCTGAACCTCTTCTATAGGCTTCAAGAGCCAGTTCCACACCGGTTTTTCCTGATGAGCGGTTAGTAAGAAACCTTATAGGGTCTATGGGTTCTGCTGTTGCTCCTCCTGTTATCAGTACTTTTTTACCAGCAAAGTCATTGTTTCCTATAGCATGCTCCACATTTAATACAATCATATCATTTGAAGCGATTTTTGCCACACCTTCTTTAAAATACGGGTCTACAAAAGAGACACCCCATAACTTTAATTTGTCAATATTTTCTACTACTCCTGGATGATTGTACATGGATTCGTGCATAGCAGGCACCACCATAAAAGGAATGTCTGAACCCAGTGCAGTTGTTGCAAAAGTTGTCACAGGGGTGTCATCTATACCATTCGCAATTTTACTGATTGTATTGGCTGTCGCAGGAGCAATCAATAAAAGGTCTGCACATCCTTTAAAACCACAGAATTTTACATGTTCCAAAACCCCTGTAAGCTCTGTTATCACATCATTTCCAGTAGCATAATGAAGAGCGCATGGATTTATTATCCATTTAGAGGCATCCGTTGTAACTGCATAAACCTCAGCTCCGTTTCGTATCAACTCCCTTGCAAGTTCTACCACACGTACAGCTGCAATACTTCCAGTCACTCCGAGAACTATCGTTTTACCATCCAGTGAACTGCTTTTCTGGTTCTGTATCCATTTTGTAGGATGAGTACGTCCATAGTTATTCATTATAATCTTCTTCTGGTTTTATAATAATAAGTAGATTTTGTAAACAAGATTTCATTAATGTTTTTATATAAATATATGAAGCATAATTTTTATTTGATGAGATAAAACATCGTACACTATATGAACAATCAGAAAAAAACCGCCCACCTAAATTCTTTAATCGGAAAAATATCAGGTAAGCAAAAACTTGAAAAACAAATTGATGAAATGCAGTCGTATATAATGGAACTGGAAGTCGAATCCCAAAAATTACAAAGAAGACTTGAGAAAAAAGAAAAAAACACCAAACGTGCAATATCTGAAAAACAGGAAGCAGAAGAAAAACTCAATGCCGCCAATATAAAAATAGAAACACTGCAGAATGAAATAGAATCATTAAAGGAAGAAATGAACAATTTGCAGGATATCAAATTCAGGAATATAGAAATATTATATCCATCAAAAATCCAGAATTGGCTTTTAAAAATACAATCCATGAGGTCAAATGATGATTCACTGATAACAGTATATTTGAAACCTGGTGACTTGTTATCAAACCTCAAAAATCCCAACAGAATACTAGATGACATCGATGAAAAAACCCAGAGTTTGCTTGCAAAAATCGAATCTTTTACAGGATGTATATTGTTTTATGATACAGACTCTGTAATATGCGAAGTCATCGTGCCACCTTTTCCAGTAAGAGAATCCAAATGGGAAATAGGAAAAGATTTCCAGATTGAACAGTTAAAAACTATACTGGAACAGGATTTCAAAATCTGCATCCTTCAGGCTCATGCAGGCGAATCATTTGTAGGAATTGCAAATACAGGTGAATTTGAAAACTACAGGATAATAAAAAGCAGTGTCAAAGCAAAACATAAAAAAGGTGGATTCAGCCAGAAACGATTCGAAGAGTTAAGAAACGAAGATATATCCCACCATATCGAAAAAGTGCAATCCGAATATAACAAAGTAATGGATGGTATTGAAAATGAGGTTGATTATATAATCGTCGGTGGAGACAGGGAATTAACAAGACTGGTCCTGAAAGACCTGAACCACAATTTACCCGTAATAGAAAAACCGATGGATAACAAAATCGAGAAGTATAATCTCAATAACATCCTGAAAAATGCTCTGAGTTGCAGGAGGTATCAGATATAATAAAAAACATCAGAATTTCATTTTTTATATACATTTAACTTTTCGCAACTATTAAGTACCTGTATACCTCAATTTATATTGGGTGATATAAATGGTATGGAGTTTTTCTAAGCTTAATGATGAAAATATAAAAGCTATCAATGACTTGGAGAAGAAATTAGGGGTTACATTGCTTGCATTTTCAGATACAAATATAAAAGCAGCTGACCTCAGTGATGACAAATTAAAACAGGTACAAGAACTGGAAAACAAACTCGGCATGTCTCTTGTTGCTGTTACCCAGAAATAAACAATCCTAAAACAAATTTAGAAAAGTTTTTAAAAAAGGTTGCAATCCTAGTTGCCTCAGGCAATATACGCAATCTATTTTTTTAGATTCCTATACCCCCCCCCACTCCCATACGTATATTGCCGCATTATAAAAATATATCTATAACCCTTGTAAAATTATATGCTTGCATAACATAAGGTATTATATATTTCAAAAACAATCCTGTTGAGATTTATCATGGCTCGAAAAAAGGATAGATTCTATTGGCTTGCAAAGGATGAAGGATACAGATCAAGAGCTGCCTACAAACTGTTACAGATAAATAACAGATTCCATGTAATTAAAAAGAATGATACTGTTGTAGACCTGGGAGCAGCTCCTGGTGGATGGCTGCAGGTTGCCAAGGATATATCAGACGGCAAAGTTGTCGGTGTGGATTTGCAGAGGATTAAACCGGTTGAAGGTGTTGAAACCGTAAAAGGGGATATGACATCGGACAGAACTATTAGTAAGACACTGAAAATTATCGGAGATGAGGGTGTAGATGTTGTCATATCAGACGCAGCTCCCAACCTCTCAGGAAACTGGAACCTTGACCATGCCCGTTCAATAGATCTTGTAGAATCAGCACTTGAATTTGCAAAACAGGTACTCAAACCCGGCGGCAACTTTGTTGTTAAAGTTTTCCAGGGTGACATGTTCAATGATTTTCTTGACAAGGTGAAAACCAATTTTGCATATGTTAAAGCTCATGAGCCCAGAGCTTCAAGGTCCCAAAGTGCGGAAATCTATGTTATCGGCAGGGATTTCCTGAAAACACCCGTGAAAAAGAATGAAGAACATGATGTGGAAATTACCAGCCTTGGTTCTGGTGGTGATGGTACTGTTACTATTAATGGATTTGTTATATTTGTCAAAGATGTGAATATTGGTGACAGGGTCAAAATAAGGATAAAAGACGTAAAACCCAGTTTTGCATTTGCAGATGTTGTTGAATACCTAACCAAATTTTAATATACCAGCAACCTAGATTGGTAAGTGGGGGTTATTAATGCCTGAAACTATTAAAGAAGGTAAAGAATCTATAGATTT
>NZ_JBKGYF010000072.1:0-8211 GCF_046546175.1 Methanohalobium sp.
CTTGAAAAATCAAACATCGCAATACAGAGAGATAACAACAATCAAATGGCTTATTTTATCGTTGGAACGTTGATTGCTTTCCATAAGTCAAAAGCTGTTTGACAATTCCTGGTTACGATGATGAGCAACAGGAGTACGTGAAAACCTACGAGTAAACCCCAATTAAAGAGGGATGAAACAACTTAAATCAATGGTTTAAGTTTAACTCTAAATTTCCAGTTCAGAGTGTTTTGATTTAAAGAGAACAGTTAAAACTGTTGGCTTCCTGATTCATTTTTCGTGATAGATTCAGGTCCCTAGCATTTCTGATGATGAAAAAGAACAGCTGTTTTACAGGTTCAAAAGAGGAAGTGGTGAGAAATCACATATTAATGGTATAGGGTTTTCCATCATCAAGAATGTAGTAGAGCTTCATGGCGGTGGTATAGGTGTTGAAGATAGCCCTGATGGCAAGGGTTCTATGTTCTGAATATGACTCAAAAAAGCTTGACGTTACTTGTAATTTTTAGATAAATGAAGGATGTCTTCTATTTATCAGAGTATATGCACTTTTTGCAGAAATCTATACCTGCACCAGTTCCACCATAACGTCTTTTAGATGAATCATCTATTTGGTAGAAAAGTTCGAAGATATAGTTTACTTTATAAGTAAATTATAATTAATGCTGATGTAAATGGTGCCTATAATATTATGAAAAAAGCAATCCCTGATTTAGATGGGATAGAGGGTGTAGCGTTACACCCAATGAGTATATCTCATGAATGTAATTGATAATAAAATTAGTTATCTAATGTTACTAAGTTTATCAATTACAATGACGTTCTCAGCTGAATTATCATCAATTCCAATCCAGTATCACTTATTATTTTGTGTAAATTATCTTCCTCATCAAACGCATAAATATCTACCTGACCGCCTGAAGACGTAAAATCATTAGCATTATTCAATATATGTAAAAACACTTGCTCTAGATATTCAGGACTCGCATCTATCAATGGGAGGTCAGGTTCAATATATGTGTTTAAAGTAATTCCACTGTTTAAAAAATATGGTATTTGTTTGGATACTACATCGTTTAACAAACTATTTAATGATACTTTTTGAATAAAATCAATTATATTTTCAAAACTCGTTGACGTTTCGATTTAAAATGTGAATCAAAAATATCAGATTGGTTTTGACCGTGGTGAAAAATCCTTCTATTGAGCCCGTTTTTTGAATTGCTATCGCGTAACTTTTTACCATTATGTACATCATCCATCACAACATAATTTCAATTTAATGATTTTTATATTAATACTGTTATTATTAATTTCATTAACCATCAATAGATGTGACAGTAAACACATATAGATAAACTATATTAATAACAACAACTGTTCAATATTAAAGTATATGTCTCTTCTACCATATTCCGCAATTATAACAGCAGTAATCCCAGTTTCCATCTATCTTGTCTACATAGCTGCAGTCATATTTACAAAAGAAGAACCAGGGAAAAAGGTACAGAATCCGCCGGATATCACGGTAGTAATTCCTACATACAACGAAGAAAAAGTGATAAAACACCGCATAAAAAATCTCAAGGATATCAATTATCCAACAGATAAAATTCATGCAATCGTTGTGGATGACAGGTCATCCGATTACACTGTAGAACTTGCAAAGGACGCTTTTGATAAATATAATGTATCTGGTGAGGTTATCGTAAAGGGCAGCCGAACTGGAACCAACGAATCAGTTAACCTTGGAGTTAAAAGTGCAAAAACCGATGTCGTAGTTACAACAGATGCCGATGTGGTATTTGAAGATGATGCACTTGATTATGCAATAGGAACTCTGTTAAGTGATGATAATATTGGAGCAGTCTGTGGTGAACTGGAACCTATTGTGAAAGAAAAATCATTTACAACCGGTTCCGAGAAAGCCTATCGGTCTGTCTATGGTAAAATGTGTACATGGGAGAGTCATATCCACTCAACCTACTGTTTTAACGGACCACTGATTGTCCTTAAGAAAAAAGCTTTTTCACCTATACCTGCAACCCACGGTGCATCAGATGCTGGTATGGCACTTGAAATCATCCGCAACGGTTATAGATGTATTTATGAAGCAAATGCTAGGTTCTATGAATATATAACAGAAAATCTTACGCAACAGCGCCGCCAGAAAATTCGCAGATCTTCACGACTTCAGGAAGCAACTTTGCACAACATCAACCTCATAACCTCAAAATACGGAAAATTTGGAACCCTAATACTTCCGATGAGGTTTTTGATGTTTTTTGTAGTTCCTGTCACATTTTTTGCTAGCGTGATCTTGTGGTCGGTATTGTTGGCACAGTTCAATATCGTCCTCGGTTTACTGATACTTGCAGGATTTGCTGGAGCTCTCATATCAGGATTCTGGAGTTCAAACATCCTGTCTTCCTTTATCTGGCATCAGGTCTATCTGCTGTTCAGCCTGAGGTATATGTTCAAAGGAAAACACATCTGGCAGGCTATTGATAGAGAAAAAGTATAACTAAAATTAAATTATTTTTTTGATTTGCTGTTTTTCAGATAATAATCATTGGCTTTCATAAGGTCTTCAGGCGTTCCGACATCGATATGGATGCCATCGATTTTTCTGTACACAACTTTTTTGTCCTGTTCTACCAAAATTTTAATCGAATCGGTAAGCTGGTACTCATTTTTGTGACCTGGTTTTGTATCCCCGATGGCATCAAAGACACCAGGTTCGAAAACATACATACCAGCTATACCCAATTTACTTGGAGCTTTATCAGCTTCTGGTTTCTCGATCAAATCCACTATATTGTTACCATCTGTTTGAATGATACCGTGACGGGTTACATCTGAGACTTCCATGACACCAATGGTAGCATCGGCGCTATTCTTTTCATGATATTGTTTTAAATCCTGCAGGATAGTATCCGGTGAGAAAAAATTATCCCCAAGTACAACAGCAAACGGCGAACCATTGATTACATGTTCACCAGCTGCAACTGCGTTTGCAAGACCCAACCGTTCGTCCTGGACAACGTAGGTTATATTAACACCGAAACGTTTCCCTGAGCCGAGATAATCGGATAAACCGTGTTTTTTCGGACTCACAACAATGGTGATGTCGTCTATTCCTGCTTTGACAAACGATTCGACAGCATGCTCAATAACCGCTTTATCCCCTACTGGTAGCAGCTCTTTTGGCATCGCATGGGTAAACGGACCTAATCTGGTTCCACTTCCTGCTGCTGGTATCAGCCCTTTCATTATTTTTCACCTGTATAAAGATAATGTTAAAATGGACTTCACGTTTAATAAAATTTTGCTAAATACAAAATTTTAAAAGATGAGATGTACGAAATTTAACCTTCAATGAGCAAGAAGAAACTTTCAACAGCTTACGAAGTAATCACAAAACTGGAAGGTTTTTAAAAATCTAGATTATGTAGTGTAGAACATTATATCTCGCTATCTGAACCGAAAATACCATAACCAATCTCATGGATAAAGTTTTTAGAATAACATTAACTTAACATCTTCAAAAATTAAACCACAACAACTTCACAATTTAATTTTGTCTTCAACCTGTCAGTTTTTCTACCCATGTCCTCTACCAGAACAGTGTACACACCATATTTACCGGCAATATCGGCCACGTTCTCGACAAAATCCCCTTTCAACTGCAGGGTTTCGTATTCAATACCCCGCTTCTCAGCTTCTTCACCGATTCTGCCAAGTCTTTCTGAAATAAGATCGTCCCTGTCCTTTTTAATATCCTTCATTAGGTCCTTGACAATATCCTTGCCCAGAAAACCGTGGTTTTGAGTAACCTTGGCAACTTTTTCTGTTATGTTTCTATCGCGCACACTTAATACAATCAGTTTTGCGTTTTTATCTTTCGCCATATCAAGTGCACGTTTTGCCAGTTCTTTATGGATGGAAGTTGCGGAAAATGCTACCATTATAGAGTTGGACCTATTCATTATTATAACCTTTGTTATGCTAAATATATAAATCATATTAAAGATATTATGTGATATTCAAACCTATAAGTGGCCAATAGACAAGTGCCATTATTATAAAAGCTATCCATGATGTTAGATTTAAAATTAATCCCGGAAGCAGCACATCTTTGATTTCATAATAACCTGAGGAATAGGCGATAGCATTTGGTGGAGTCCCCATCGGGAACATGAAAGCAAGACCTGATGGTATAGCTATCAGGTAGACCATTGCCACGGGATTGATACCCACAACATCTCCTACACTGAAACCTATTGGAATCAAAATCGCAACAGCTGCAGAATTACTAATTCCCTCGGTCAGGAATTTGGCGATTAGGGAGATTCCAAGTATCAATAAAAACGGGGTCAGGATAATACTGTCAAGAGCCTGACTAGCAAGCCATTGTGCTGCACCTGTCTGGGAGAGTGCTGATCCGATGGATATAGCACCACCATACATCAGGATTACTCCCCAGTTAACATCTGATTCGATATCTTCCCAGTTTACGACATTGAGTATGAATAGGGCTACAGCACCCAGAATTGCAATGGCTGCCAACCCGAAATCATGACCCAGAAAAATCCATGCAAGAACAGTAAATACCAGTATAGCACCGGATTTCTTTTCATAAATATCCATACTGCCAATACGGCTCAATTCCTTTTCAAGAACCCTTTTTGCAGGTTTAACATCATCGACATCGATTCTAAAGAAATAAGTCAAAACCAAAAACCCGATAACAAGCATTACAAAAACGATTGGAATTGATGCCCCACACCACTCAAAGAAGGATATTTCCATCCCAGTATTCTCTTTGAGCATGGCAATAGCGAGAGGATTTCTGGCACCCCCAAGCAGTGTTCCTACACCACCGATAATAGCACCCCATGCAAGGGATAAGAAAAGAAGTGTACCGTATTCACTGTCCAGAGGTTCAAGGTCAAGATTGTCGGCTATCGTAGAAACCACGGGAAACATGAGTGCAGCGACAGCGTGCTCGGGCATTATAAATGACATCAGTGCAGAGGACAACATGATGCCGCCCAACAGTTTCCTGGGCGTGCCACCAAACCTGCTGACCATCGTCAGTGCTATACGTTTACTGAGCCCTGTTTTCATCATCCCGGCTGCCAGAATAAACGCACCCAGAATAAAAAACACTGCCCTGTTCCCAAAAAGTGAGAATGCTGCTTTGCTTGACATCACATCAAGTAAGGGCAGCAGAACTATCACAAACAGACCAGTTACCGATAAAGGGAGAGCATTCGTAGTCCATAGGATTATAGCTACAACAAAAATCCCGAGCGCATTTTTTGCCTCAACTAATAATCCTTCAGGTGCTGGTGCAAGAAACACACCTGCAAGAATTACCAGAGAAAACAATATTATGAGGTAGCTGTGGTTGTTATCTCTCCCCATCCATGACACACATTATATCCGTTTTCAAGTTAGATTAGTTTGAAAGATAACCCAGCTCTTCCAGTTTTTCAACGATGGTTTGAGCTGCACCCACTGGTGTTGTATTACAGGTTTCTATAATCAGTTCAGGATTTAGCGGTTCTTCGTAAGTATCCTGATAACCGGTCAAATCGGTAATATCTCCCTGTTGGGCCTTGGCATACAGTCCTTTAGGGTCACGTTCCATACACACCTCAAGCGGAGTTTTTACATAAACTTCAACAAAATTCTCGATTTCGTTCCTTGCATGTTCCCTGAACTGTCTGTATGGAGATATTAGAGCTACATTAACAGCAACACCGTTTCTTGCAAGAAGTTTGCTGACAAATGCAACTCTTCTGGCGTGTTCCTGTCTGTCCTCTTTGGTAAATCCAAGGTCTGCACTTAAACCTTTCCTGATCTCATCCCCGTCCATGGTTTCGGTACAGAAACCCCTCTCTTTGAAAATTTTTGTAAGCTCTGCTGAAATGGTTGATTTTCCCGTACCAGGCAGTCCTGTCAACCATACTACAAATCCATTATTACCGTTGTTCATATTTTCACCTATCAACTCGTATCTGGGATAATTTATAAATCTTTACTTATACCTGCAAAAGATTTAAAACTTCTTTAATAAAGTAATCGGTGTCACCTTTTGGAAGAACAATCCCAGCAACTTCATTTTTACCCCCTGCAGAGTACCCCTTTTCCTGTGCAGCATCAATTATTGATGTCATAACAGGTCCCGATTGACCGGCTCTGACATATAACTGGTCCTTATCATCGAAAAATCCTCGGTTTACAACGATTGCAACCCTACAATCTCCGTTCCATGCCAGATTTCTTGCAACCGGTGAAGTGATATTGTAACGAGTATCTATTTCCTGAATAGCGATTCCATCTTCATAATCTACAGGCATGTTCTTCTGCCTTTCAGTTTCCATCTCAAGGTCGTCAAGATTTTTCTTCCAATCACTGTTGTCCAGTATTCGCTGTGGATGAAGTTTATTTTCTTTTATAAAGTGCACAGCATTCATAACCTTCTGTTTATCCCCCACTTTATAATTCGAATCGATTAACTCGACCACCCTTAAAAGGTCCTCAAAATAAAAATCGCTATCTTCCAAAAATGCTTTGATGTATTGATAAATTCCTACATTATCCTTGATTTTCTTTTCCCTGTCACCAACCGCACCAAGAATTGAAAACAGGTCTATTTCCCTATCCAGATATCTGGTTAAAACCCATGTATTTGATGGATAACTTTCAGGTGGTTCACCCAAACTTACAGGATTATGGTGATGTATACCATCTCTTTGGATATTATTCTGCAGATGGTGATCGAATATATAGATTTCTGCATCGGTTTTTTCTTTCAAATCCAATATGTTGTCTTCAGGCAGTGCCATATCAGCTATGATTATAAAGTCGTAATTTTGTTTGCTGATATTTTCAATCTCGTATCCTGTCAGGAAGTAGTTCCCAATGTGTGGAACATGGGTGTCAAATTCCTTTTCCAGGTCTTCAAAAAGAATCGCTGCTGAACAGATACCGTCTGTATCCCAGTGGTGTATCAGTAAACCGTTGTCACTTGATGGTAATATATTATCAAACCCCGAATATTTCTTAAGGATTGTAAAGTAGCAAAGTTTTTCAAGTATTTTAAATTTGTTTTTCTGGTCAATCAATAAAAATTACAGATATCAATTTTATTCCGAAAAAACCTGTAAGATATAGTATTCCTAAATAATCCTCAGTAACTGATTTTCTCACAGTAATGATAGGGTATTATAGTTAATAAATTAACTTTATCAAAATCTCGACTGATTAAAATCGTGGGGTAAAATTTTGGTGGTATATTATGAAAATCAGTAACATATACTGTTTCGCAACTACAGTTGCAACTTTAATAATGTTGATATTAATATTATCAACTACAGCATTAGCGGTTACACATACCGTGGATGACGATGGAAACAAAAATTATACTACTATACAGGCTGCCATAAACGCAGCAAATGACAGCGACACCATTATAGTCTACAATGGAACATACAAAGAAAATGTAAATGTGAACAAATCAGTAATTATCATGTCAGAATCTGGAAATCCGAATGATACTAGGATTGTAGCCAACGATTCGAATGACCACGTATTCCATATTACTAGAAACAACGTGACAATCAGTGGATTCAATATAACAGATGCTTCAGCCTTTCTAAATGTAGGAATATTCCTTGATGGAGTCCAGAATAACAATATCAGTAACAATGAATTATCATACAACTTTAAAGGCATCAGTCTTGATGAGTCCAGTAACAACAAATTAATCAATAATACTGCAAACTCAAACAACTATTATGGGAATAAAACAGTTCCCAAATTATACAACAAATTTACATAATATTACATACAATATTTAATAATTGTAAAAGGTGTTAAATTTGTATAATATAAAACAAGCTTCTGAATATCTGGGCGTTAATCCTGAAACATTGAGAAGATGGGAAAGAGAAGGCAAAATAAATCCTGAAAGAACTGAAGGAGGACATCGCAGATATTTTACCTGTAAAAAATGCGGTCAGACCCTTTCGAGGGATATAAACAGCGCTGTAAATATTGCTAAAAAAGAAATGTATTTGTCTGGCACGGACTACAAAGGTAATCTCAAAAAACCTTTGTATATTGCATATTGGAGATACAATAATTCGAAAATAAATATGCAAACGAATTAAACGAGAAAGATGATACTTTCTCACCTGA
>NZ_JBKGYF010000073.1:0-8104 GCF_046546175.1 Methanohalobium sp.
TGGCAGGATTCCCAATATCGATGAACTCGAGTTGGATAAAGGTAATGTAGAGGTACATAAAAAGGGTATTGCAGTAAACGAATATATGCAGAGTCCATCTAATCCCAGAGTATATGCAGCCGGGGATTGTTCTGAAGAAGGACCGCAGTTGACACCTGTTGCAGGTCTTCAGGGTGATGCTGTGGCTGATAACATTCTCAATGGAAATAACGCGGTTGTAGATTATACAGGAGTTCCTGCAGTAGTGTTTACTTTGCCTCCACTGGCAGGTGTGGGAATCGACAAAAGAGACGTCAAAGATAACCATAAGGTAATTTATAATGATAGGAGTAACTGGTACTCTTCAAAGAGGATCAATTTAAAACATGCTGCATCCAAGATAATCATAGATAAACAAACAGATAATATTCTTGGAGCCCATATACTCGGACCAGAAGCAGAAGAAGTTATTAATATTTTTGCCATGGCAATGAGATATGGATTAAGTGCAAGTGATGTTAAGAATGCGGTATTTACCTATCCAAGTGTATGTTCTGATATCGAACACATGCTATGAACGTATGTTTATAATTATAACTGAGAATAAATTACATAGCACAAGATAAAAAAATTATGGTTTTGAGAAACAAACAATGGTGTTTTTTCATCATTCTTTAGATGGAGTTTAAATATTTTTTGTAATCTTTGATTTAAAAAATGATGAAAAAACCGTTGGCTTCTATATACTTCTGTTGTTCCCTTTTCATAATATTATTTTCTTATATATTCTTGAAGCTTGTATTAACCAAATGCATAAATACCTGTGGAAAATATACCTATGAAAATATCCCAAAAGAAAAAACACCCACCGAGAAAATACCTACAGCAAAAAACCCTGCAGAAAATATACCTGCTGAGAGTACACCTATGCTAAAGTTACCTGCTGCCATGTATGCACTTGCAAATTCACCTGCTGCACCAAGGTAGACCTGATATATTGTCTATGCCCGCCAAATAAAATAACAACGCTACAAGCAATAGTATACCAACCAGTACACCTGCAAAATTTTCTATATTTATCCCTTTCATAATTTTAAGAAATCCCATCTGTATATATATATATATATTTTGTGAGTTGAACTGGGCTCTTTCAGTTAATATATATTTTCATTGATAAGGAGTATATGATTTGACTGAACAGTACCAAAGGGTTTAAATTAATGGAACTCTCTGAACCAGTTTCACTACATCAACAAGATACTTAATTACAACAATTTTGTTGACCAGTAAGTAGCTGATTATTATATCCTTTGAGTCGTTGCTCATAATCGTTAAATACCATACAATACATCCTATAAATTATAGAAATTTAAATGATGACCAATCGGTCTGAAAGTAATCTGAACATACAACATGATTTTTTCTGATTTCGAACATATGATGTAATTATATAGTGGGAAGATATGCAAAAGATACAAAAATCTGATAAAGAATGGAAAGAGGAACTCACTCCTGAACAGTATCATGTACTGCGGGAGAAAGGTACAGAACCACCGTTTACTGGTAAATATTACAAGAATAAAAAAAAGGGTATCTTTTCATGTTCTGGCTGTGGACAGGAATTGTTTTCATCTGAAACCAAATTTGATTCAGGTACAGGATGGCCCAGTTTCTGGACACCAATATCTGAAGACAGGGTAGAAACAAAAACTGATTACAGTTTTTCTATGGAAAGGACTGAAGTTATGTGCAGCAGATGCGGAGGCCATCTGGGTCATGTGTTTAATGACGGTCCACCTCCCACAGGCAAACGCTACTGTCTCAACTCCGTAGCTCTTGATTTTAAAGAGGAATAAAGCTAAATTGTCTTTATTCTAATTTTTTAACCTTGTCCATGACGAGTTCTTTTAAGTCATCCAGGGTTTTACACCTGTTTATCTCTTCTGATGTGATGAAAAGTTCAGGACTAGAACCATTTTCAACCAGATATGCACAAGGAAAACTGGCATTGCTTATATCATAGGATTCCATGAACTCATCTTTATGCAAAAACTCCAGATGAATATCCAGATTATTAACAAATTCTTTCCATTCGTTTTTCATCCCAAAATTTCCGTAGGTTATAGCACAAAGCTTACAGGGATACGTTGAAGGCATCGCTATCTTTCGAAAATAATCGGAGAGGGTGTTCAAGAACCCGCTTTCTGCATTGTATACAAATATTATTTTCTGATTGCTCATGTACACATCCCCCCATGATGTGTGTTATAATTCGTATTTTATCTGTAGACCAGCACCAACTTCTTTAAGTCTGACAGCTTTTGATAATTCAATCTTTGAATAGAGGTCAGTACAATGGCATGCGTGAACTTCTTTCGGGTTCAATTTCATCATATATTTAACAGTTCCCTTTAACTGCTTTTTTGATGGGTTCTGTAGATGGAAACCACCTACAATATCAATAATGCGGCTGTCATTACACACCTCTTTTGCATACTCGGTGATGTTGCAGATACCTGAATGGGAACATCCGGTAATAATAACAATCCCTCTTGATGTTTTGTAGGCAAGAGCGGAATCATCGATAAGGTAATCATTTTCGTATATCCCGGAAGTTTCAATTTTACCTACAGGTTCAGTATTTTCAAAATCAAATTTTCTGGGGATTTCACCCAGGAAAACAAGGTTTTGGGTTAACCAGTATGGTGTCTTAGTATATTTCACATCAAAATGTTTTTTGAGTTTATCATAATTTAGCAGGCACCCGATTTCAGTGTCATCCATCACCCTGGAATAAAGCGCTGCAGGATGCAAAACAAGTTCCGGATTTTTATGAGGTTGTTTTTCAAGTCTGGCTTTTGTGTACAACCGGATTAACGGAACAGTTCCCCATGTATGGTCAAGATGACCGTGTGAAATAACCAGATAATCAAGGTCTAACAGGTCAATCCCCATTTTTCTGGCATTTTCTACAAAAATGTTGGAATATCCGGTATCAAAAAGGATTTTGTAGTTTTTATCTTCTATATAAAATGACAATCCAGGTTCGCCATAAAAATAACTGTCTATGAATGTATTATTATCCACAAGTACGCTCAGCTTCATAGGTAATAAAGGAATGGAATCGAATAAATATTAAATCCTATCATCTTTATTTCTGCTTTTTTCTAGGGCATCTTTGACAATTTTCATGGCACAGAGGTCTCCGCACATGGAACATGCATCACTTCCGGTTACTCTGCTTTCTCTGATAGAACGGGCTTTTTCACTATCAATCGCCAGACTGTACTGTGCATCCCAGTCCAGATTTTTGCGTGCAAAAGCTATTTTTGTATCGGAGTCCAGAGCACGTTCTCTCTGTCCATCTTTAACAAGGTCGGCAGAATGTGCAGCAATTTTTGTTACAATGGCACCTTCCTTTACATCTTCAATTGAAGGCAGTGCAAGGTGTTCAGAAGGAGTAGTCATACATAGAAAATCCGCACCGTACATCCCTGCAAGAGTACCACCGATAGCGCCTGTTATATGGTCATAACCTGGGGCAATATCAGTCACAAGCGGTCCCAGGAGGTATAGCGGAGCATAATCACATAATTTTTTCATGCCCTGCACACTAAGTTCGATTTCATCAACCGGGACATGTCCGGGGCCTTCTACAAATGTCTGAACATTCTGGTTTCGGGCTTTTTTTGTTAATTCTCCCAGAGTTATAAACTCCATAAACTTTGGTCTATCTGATGCATCCTTAATACATCCGGGGCGCATACCGTCACCAAGACTCAATGTCATATCATATTCATGGGCAATTTCCAGAAGATAATCGAATTCATCATAGAATGGATTTTCCATCTCATTATGAACCATCCATGCGATTGTAAACGATCCACCACGACTGACAACATCTGTAATTCTGTCACTTTTTTTAAGGCGCTCAAGAGCATTCAGATTGGCACCTGCATGTATGGTGACAAAATCCACTCCATCTTTTGCATGTTTTAGGACAGCATTGAACATATCGTCTGACGACATATCTACAACAGCTTTGCGGGATGAAGCAGCCTGATAGATTGGTACTGTACCAAAAGGTATGTTAATGGAATCCATAATCTGTTTTCTGATAGTGTCAAGGTCTCCCCCGGTTGACAGGTCCATCAGAGTGTCAGCTCCGTATTTTTCTGCAGTCTTTGCTTTTTCAACTTCGCTATCAATATCTATATAATCCCTTGAAGTACCGATGTTAGCGTTTACCTTGGTACTCATGTATTTACCAATCCCGCAGGGATTTGAATTCCCTTCGATGTTATTTGGAATGGTAACTAATCCACCAGCAACACAGGACTGTACGGTTTCAGGGTCGATACCCTCATTTTCAGCCACACTTCTGATCTGGGATGTGATAATGCCTTTCTTAGCATCTTCCATTAATGTCATTGTTATTCTCTTATGGGTTTTATTTGCAAAATAAAGAATTAGTATAATATATATGTTTCATTGAATTGCTGTTAGAAGAGAAATAATTAATTATATTGATAGTTATTATAAATCCGATGTAACAGGGGTTTATAAATTAACAGAAGAATCGGTCTGTAGAATACCCATCTTATATTACAACCAGTGTTTTGTAGGATGAAAGATACCTCGTAACACCTTCATGAACTACATTCATGACATGAAGAATGGTATTTTCTACGTTTTTGGTTTGAATCCCGATAACTACATCGACGTTACCTACGTCTTCCAATTTGTCCGTTATGTCTGGACTAAGGTTCATGTATAACCCCCAATTTATGTATGACCTTATATTTAATTATATTTAAACACCAGTGAAATAAAGTAATCCAAATCATTAAAATAGTTCACAACCCTCAAAAACCGTAAATAGGATAACAATAACAGGTTACATAGAATGAGTATAGTTGCATTTGCAGAAAAAAACAAGGCTGCAGCCCAGATAGCCAGTATTCTCAGTGATGGTGATTATGAACGAACATCACTGGATGGCGTAAATGTCTATGAATTTAAAAAAGACGGCAAACAGTGGCGGATAATGGGATTGTCCGGTCATATAATGACCTATGATTATCCACAGGAATACAATAACTGGCGGGAGGTTGACCCTGGTTTACTTATCAATACAATGCCGGAACAATATATAACTAAACAGTCTTTTGCCAATGCAATATCCCGACTTGCAAAGGATTCTGATGAAATTATTCTTGCATGCGATTATGATAGGGAAGGAGAAAACATCGGTTTTGAGGCGAAATCCATTGCTGAAAAAGTATCAGATTCACCAATTAAACGAGCACGTTTTTCATCCCTTTCTACAGATGAAATAAAAAGAGCGTTCCAGGATACTGTAGAACCTGATCTGAACTTGGCAAACTCAGCAAAAGCCCGTCAGATACTGGACCTGAAAATGGGAGTAGCGTTTACTCGGTATATAACACTTTCAGTTCAGGAAAGAGCCAGAACCAAAGGTGTACTTTCAATCGGACCCTGCCAGACACCAACCTGTGGATTTGTATACGAGCGTGAAAAAGTAATAAAAAATTTTGAACCCAAAGATTTCTGGAAAATAGAGGCAGTTTTCCACCACAATGATACAGATTTTCAGGGTACTCACAGAACAGGCAAATTCTTCGACAAGGATAAGGCGGACGCAGTCTATGAAAAAATCAAGGATTGTAAAACAGGACTGGTAACAAACAAAAAAGTAAAGGAAACAAAATCCAGTCCGCCCTATCCGTTAAATACCAACGAATTTTTAAAACGTGCATCCAAATTTCTGGGACTTAATTCAGACAGGGCACTTGAAATTGCTGAACAGTTATATTTGTCAGGGTTTACCAGTTATCCAAGGACTGAAACAAATAAATATGCTAAGGATTTTGATTTCCAGTCACGTGTTGCAGAATTAACAAAAGGGGCGCATAAAGAATTTGCTCTTGCGGTTTTTTCAAATTCTGAAAACGGTTTCAACCCAAGAAACGGAACAAAGGATGCCCATGACCATCCACCGATTTACCCGATAAAATCGGCAAATAAAAGTGATATCAATAAGGCAGTAAATGATTCCAAAGCCTGGGATGTATACGATTTAATAGTCAGACATTTTCTTACAAATCTGATGCAACCTGCGGTTTTTGAAAAAACCCGACTGGAAATATCTGTTAATGATGAAAAATTCGATGCAACAGGTACAGTAAAAAAAGAATCAGGCTGGATGTGGGTCTACCCCTTTGAAACCAAAAACGACAAAATCCTTCCAGAAATCGAAATTAATGAAAATGTAGGTATTAATAAAATAACAAATACCAAATCTCAGACCACTCCACCAAAACGGCTTACTGAATCAGAACTTCTGACACTCATGGATAAAAACGGTATAGGTACCAAGGCAACAGCACCTACTCATATCGAAACCAATAAAAAACGTGGATACTTCGAGACAAAAGGTAAATCCATATCCATCCTTGATACCGGGTTCACCCTTATGGATGCTCTTAATAAATCAGTACCTGTAATCGTTAAACCCGAAATCCGTTCCCGTGTGGAACAGCTTATTCAGGATGTAGAAGATGGAAAAAAGACTCTTGAAGAGGCGCTCGACGAGGGCACAGCCCTTATAAATCAGATGTATTCCCAGCTTACATCCAATAAGAATGAAATGGTATCCCAGATTGCCGGTACAATTTATGATGAAAGTGTCGCAGCAGATTCGGATAATTATATAGGTAAATGTAGCGAATGCGGTCGTATCCTTCGTATTGTGACAACAGATAAAGGGCGGTTTGTGGGATGTACAGGTTATCCAGAATGCAGAAATACCTTTTCTCTCCCAAAGAATGGTGCTTTGAATATTATGAAGAGTCGGGAATGTAGAAAAGGATCACCTGCTGTTATTAAAGTAGGTAATAAATATCACTGGGCAGTGGGTATAGGTCCCTGCTTTAAATGTGATATGGAAAACGAATGTTTCCCGCCTGAAATTGTTGGTCCATGTCTTAGATGTAATGGATACATGTTTTTAATAAAAACAAAAGATACACGTTTTCTGGGGTGTACTAATAAATGCGGTTATACACAGTCACTTCCCAAATCTGGTAGGTTGACCATTCTTGATGATAAATGTGAATGTGGATGGAAGATAATCCGTGTAAAAGAAAAGGAAAAAGATGCAAGGGAATTCTGTGTTAACCGAAAATGTATTAACAGGATGTAATATCTCACAAATGCACTGAATAATAAAATTTAATATAATTATTTTTCTTAAGTAATTTAGGCAAAGGTCTTATATATACTGAAGAACAAATAGTTCGTATAGAGGCGAAGAAAACATCAAAAAATTTCTATGCTTGATAATTTTTACACCCTTTAATCAAGCAAATAATCCCAAAAAACTTACCTCCTATACCCCATCAATACTCTTCGTCTCTATTATACTCTAACCATCGAGTCCCGAATTTTTCGTTATATACAAGTTCATTCATTTCTTTTCGTTCTGATGTAGATGTCTCTGCTGGGTGACCTATAGCAACCACTGCCATGAGTTCAAAGGATTCAGGTGTTTCAAGTATGGAATTTACTCTTTCATCCTGATTTAAAATTTCACCAAGCCAGACTGAACCCAATCCCAGTTCATGACATGCGAGTAACATATTCTCGATAGATGCGCCAATGGATTGTATGTCTTTCACGTAGTTATATAAAACCTCGTGGAAGAGATAAACCGCAATCAAAAGAGGTGCACCTTCTACGACGTCATTATAATGGGTACAGGTAGAAAGTTGTTTTATGGTGTCTCTATCCTGTATGACAATAAATCTCCAGGGTTGATTGTTTAACCCAGAAGGTGCCCATCGACCTGCATCTAAGATTGTGTTAATATATTTGTTATCAACAGGCATATCCTCAAATTTTCGTATGCTTCTTCTTGATTTTATAGCGTCTATTGTATGCAAATTCCATTACCCCTTAATCCATTAAACTAACCCCTTTAAAGTTAAAATAGGTTTTTCTTGTAAGATATTGTTACAAGAAAACCATTTGTTTCTTAGTTATATTTATCTTTTTATAACAATGGAAGGTAGAAAACCCTTATGTCTTCAGCATTGCATCAAAT
>NZ_JBKGYF010000074.1:0-8103 GCF_046546175.1 Methanohalobium sp.
CCTTAAATTTTTAATTTAAGGAGCCAGTTGGTCTTTAGCCAAGTGGTAGTTCACTCCTGAAGCCATGGAATTTTGGACCTGAGTTCTTTGCCAACGTTCTCGGCAAGATGCTCTTTCTCTCTTTTTTCCAGAGCACTCAATACCGGGTTGTTAGTCTGTTTTTCCAGTACAAACTCCCTGGCGAATTCTCCATTCTGGATTCTTTCAAGTGCTTCATACATAGCTTCACGGGACTGTTCATTTATTATTGTAGGGCCGACTGTGAGACCACCGTATTCTGCGGTATTGGATACAGAATCCCACATTTTTTCAAGACCGCCTTCATAGATAAGGTCAACAATAAGTTTTAATTCATGGAATGTTTCAAAATACGCCATTTCCGGCTGATATCCGGCATCAACAAGAGTTTCAAATGCTGTTTTTATCAGTGTACTGACACCACCACAGAGGTCAACCTGTTCACCAAACAGGTCGGTTTCGGTTTCTTCCCGGAAACTGGTTTCAAGGACTCCTGCTCTGGTACATCCGATTCCCTTGGCATGGGCAAGAGCCAGGTTTCTTGCATTTCCGGTAGCGTCCTGATATACTGCTATCAGTCCGGGAACACCTGCCCCATCTTCAAAGGTTCTTCTTACAAGGTGCCCGGGACTTTTTGGAGCAACCATGTAAACATCTATATCTTTTGATGGTACAATCTGATTGTAGTGGATATTGAAACCATGTGAAAACACAATGGCATTACCAGGTTCCAGGCCGGGTTTTATATTGGATTCATATACATTGGCCTGCACTTCATCAGGCATGAGTATCTGTATGACATCAGCAGTTTTTGCTGCCTCAGAAACCGTCTTTACTTCAAGACCGTCATTTTCTGCCTGTTTCCAGCGGGAACTTCCTTCTCTTAGACCTATTATTACGTTCAATCCGCTGTCGTGAAGGTTTTGGGCCTGTGCATGACCCTGACTTCCGTATCCAATAACTGCGATTGTTTTATCTTTTAATGCATCGATATTTGCATCATCGTCATAATACATTTCTACCATTTTTTGATACCTCTGTATTTGTACTGTATAATTAGATTAATTGTAACTCAGGACCTCTTACTGCCCCTTGTCATCGCAATTTTACCTGTCCTTACCATTTCTTTGATGCCAAAAGGACGAAGGAGCTGTTCTATTGCGTTGATTTTGTCTTCATTACCAGTGATTTCTATAGTCATGGATTTTGCTGCAACATCAACGGTCCGGGCCCTAAATACATCCACAATCTGCATGATTTCTGATCGTGTTTTGGTATCTGTTGTCACTTTTATAAGTGCCAGTTCTCTTTCAACCGAATCCTTTGCATCCAGGTCTGTAACCCTTATAACATCAACGAGTTTATTTAATTGTTTGGTCACCTGTTCAAGTACATGGTCATCACCGTGTACTACAATCGACATACGTGATATTGTCGAATCATCAGTGATACCGACCGCCAGGCTGTCTATGTTGTAACCACGTCTTGAGAAAAGTCCTGCTACCCGTGCAAGAACACCGTATTTGTTTTCAACCAGAACTGCGAGTGTATGCTTCATTGTTATCTCTCCAAGTCCAGTATTTCATTGATTGCAGCACTTGCTGGAACCATTGGTGATACATTTTCACTTTTCTCTACCACAAAATCAATGACTGTTGGTCTTCCAGAAGCAAGAGCTTCATCAATTACCGGGCGTACATCTTCCGGTTTTTCAGCCCTGAGACCCAGTGCTCCATAGGCTTCTGCAAGTTTGACAAAATCGACACTGTCCTCAAGACATGTACATGAATATCTCTGTTCAAAGAATAGCTCCTGCCACTGTCTGACCATTCCCAGATAGCAGTTGTTAATGACTGCTACAACAACAGGTATATGATGCTGAACAGCAGTTGCCAGTTCCTGGCAATTCATCTGGAACGACCCGTCACCAGCAATATCGATAACTACTTTTTCAGGCTTTCCAACTTTTGCACCTATTGCTGCGGGGAATCCATACCCCATTGTTCCAAGTCCGCCAGAGGTGATGAATGTGCGTGGCTCTTTATATTTGAAGTACTGTGAAGCCCACATCTGGTGCTGTCCTACTTCAGTAACAATTACAGCATCATTGCATGCTTCGTATATCTGTTCGATAACGTATTGTGGTTTGATTACATCATCGCTTTTAATATATTTCAGTGGGTACTGCTCTTTCCATTGATTTATCTTTTGAAGCCATGGTCCAAAATCACACGGTGTGACTTGTTTTGCTAGTGATTTCAGTATCCATTTAGCATCTCCTACAATTGGTACAGTGATTTTGATGTTCTTTGAAATTTCTGCAGGATCGATATCAATGTGTATTATATCTGCGTTTGGAGCAAATGCTGCGATTTTACCGGTAACCCTGTCATCAAACCTTGCACCTACTGCAATTACGAGGTCGGATTCCTGTATTGCATAGTTTGCATATTTAGTACCATGCATACCAAGCATACCGATAAATTGAGGATGGTTTCCCGGAAATCCTCCTATACCGGTAAGGGTTGTTGTAACTGGGGCGTTGATTTTTTCGGCAAATTCCTTCAATTCTTCACTGGCATTGGAGTTGATGATACCTCCACCGGCATATATTACAGGTTTTTTTGACTTTTCAATTAATTCAGAAGCCCTCTTAACCTGCTGGAGGTTACCTTTATAGGTAGGTTTGTATCCTCTCAATTCTACATTTTCCGGATAATAAAAATCAATTTCTTGGGATGTAATATCCTTAGGAATATCGATTAATACAGGCCCCTTTCTCCCGGTTGATGCAATGTGGAAGGCTTCTTTTATTATCCTTGGTAAATCATTTGCGTCCTGTACAAGATAATTGTGCTTTGTAATCGGCATTGTTATACCGGTGATATTGGCTTCCTGGAAGGCATCATTACCAATCATGAATGAGGGTACCTGTCCGGTTATGGCAACCATTGGTATGGAATCCATATAAGCAGTTGCGATACCTGTCACAAGGTTGGTTGCACCGGGACCTGAGGTTGCAACACAAACACCGGTTTTACCGGTAGATCTTGCATATCCGTCTGCTGCATGAGCTGCTGATTGTTCATGGCGGGTGAGTATGTGTTTCAAACTTGATTTGTAAATTTCATCATAAATAGGAAGCACAGCACCCCCTGGGTATCCAAATATGGTGTCCACGTTTTCTTTATATAAACATTCAATAAGAGCCCGTGCACCGGTCATTTTTTCTGTAGACTCTTTCATGCTACATCTCCATTTTTATTAATCGATATAAATATTGATAGTTTAACTTTCTGGTGTCGGCTGAGTTAAGATATGCCTGATTGATGCATATACTTTACTCATCTAATAAATAATTGATACCATTTAAAACAGCTTCAACAGATGCCATTATAATATCTGTACGTGCTCCTCTGGAAGTAATAACTTTTCCATCTTTTGAGAGTTTAACAAGTACCTCCACAAGTGCATCAGTACCTCCTGTTATAGCATCCACATGATATTCCTGTAGTTGTATATCTGCAACACCGGCAATAGCTTTTCGAATCCCCTGGATTGCAGCATCTACAGGTCCGTTTCCAACACCCGCTTCAACCACATCCTGACCATTGACATTTAGTTTGGTTGATGCGGTTGGAGTTACTCTATTACCAGAAACAACAGTGAGTTCTTCCAGCTTGACCTTTGGTTCGCGATAAATCTCAAGAACTGTTTCTGCTATAGACTGGATGTCTGCATCACTTACCCTCTTACCTTTATCCGCCAGTTGCTTGACCCTGCTTAATATCTCGTCAAGCTGGGATTCATCCACCTCAAGACCGAGTTCTTTTAGTGCAAGCTTAAGGGAACTTTTACCTGCATGTTTACCCATGACGATTTTTCTTTCTCTACCGATAACATCTGGTTTTATAGGTTCATAGGTGGACGTATTTGCCAGCAGACCATGGACATGGATACCCGCTTCATGGGTGAATGCGTTTTCTCCAACAAGAGCTTTATTAACAGATACAGGAATTCCTGTCAAGCGGCTTACGGTTCTTGAGGTTTTGTATAGTTCTTCGAGTTTAATACCAGTATTATAATTATACAGCCACTCGAGTACCATTATCACCTCTTCCAGTGAAGTATTGCCTGCCCTTTCGCCTATACCGTTAACTGTCATGTGACATTCCTGTCCACCGGCATTGAGTGCGGCGATACTGTTGGCAACAGCAAGTCCAAAATCGTCATGGCAGTGAATGCTCAATGGTGCATCAAGGGCAGTAGTCATGTCTGAAAATATTTCTCCTGTTTTTTCGGGAGTAAGCATTCCAACGGTGTCACAATAGCATAATCTATCTGCACCTGCGCTAACACCGTCTGTATACACAGATTTCAGGAATTCATGGTCTGCGCGGGATGCATCTTCTCCGCTTAGCTCTACAATAAGCCCATGGTCTTTAGCGTACTCAGTAACATCAGTTGTCATCTGACGTACAGCATCTCTGTCCTTTTTCAATTTGGCAGTGATGTGGAGGTCAGATACAGGTACTACCAGATGAATAGAATCAACATCACATTCAAGTGCATAATCCACATCAGACTCTTTGATACGGCAGTAGCTACAGATTTCAGCACTGAGGTTTTCAGCAGTTATTGCACGTATTGAATTGCGCTCTCCTTCAGAAGTTATTGCTGAACCGGCTTCGATTATATCTATACCGAGTTCATCCAGTTTTTTGGCTATAAAAACCTTATCTTCGGTATTAAGAGCTACACCGGGCGTCTGTTCACCATCTCTTAGTGTAGTATCCAGAAAACAAATATTTTTGAATAATATGATCCCTCGCGGTTGTTGTATTTTTCGATTCAATTATCTGGCTTATATAAATACTTCTATATTAGATATGTTTAACGATACCCGAATAAATCTGGACTCAAAGATATTTTTCAGTATTTAAAATAGCTTTGGTTACAAGATCTACAGCAGATTTCATGTCATCTATACTCAGGACCTCTACAGGTGAATGGATGTATCTGGTTGCAATGCTTATAGTGCTTGATGGTATACCTTCCCTTGTAAGGTGTATAGCAGTTGCGTCTGTTGTACCACCATCTCCAACATCCATCTGATACGGTATGCTGTTCTCTTCACCGGTTTCTTTTAACCATTTAATAATGTTCTTGTCTGCTATCAGACCACGTCCACCGGCATCCAGTATAGTGATTACACATCCTTTACCAATTTCAAGAGCAGAATCTTTTTTCTCGATTCCGGGGTGGTCGCCGGGGATTGTGGTATCAATTGCTATGGCAGCGTCAGGGTTCAGTCCGAATGCAGAGGTGCGTGCACCTTTAAGCCCAACTTCTTCCTGCACTGTACCCACAGCGTATATAGTGGGTCTTATATCAACATCCATTTCTGAGAGATGTTTCATTATTTCAATGGTTACAGCAACTCCTGCCCTGTTATCAAAGGATTTCCCGGTCATGAACCCATTGGCAAGAGGTGTAAAATCTCTGTCCAGAGAAACGGGGCTACCTATTTGAACACCAAGATTTTCGGCATCTTCCTTATTCTTGGCACCTATGTCTATGAACATATCTTCTGCTTTAATTGGTTTCTTTTTATCCTCATCACTCATAACATGCGGTGGTTTGGCACCGATGACACCTTTTATCGGACCGTTTTCGGTATTAACCACTACACGCTGATTGTAAAGTGTCTGGTCAAACCATCCACCAACTTTGACAAATCGTAAAAATCCATTCTCATCGATGTATTTTACCATCAAACCGATTTCATCCATATGTGCAGCCAGCATTATGGATGGTCCACTACCTTTTTTTGTAGTTATCAGATTACCGCCTTTATCAGTTCTGATTTCATCTACATAGGGTCTAATTTCTTCTTCCATTATCTTTCTGATATTGTTCTCAGACCCGGATATGCCATGAGCATTCGACAATTTTTCAAGTAATTCCTGTATATGTTCCATAATTATCACCAATATATGTAGTTCAAAGTATTTCTGAGATATAAATCATTGAGTTGGTTATTTATATCTGTTTTTTGTTTTTTATCTTTTATTAATCATAAAATCAAAACATTATTATGGGTACAATTAAAATCTCAGTTCCATGTTTACGGTTCTTACAGGCTCTCAGTTTGGTGACGAAGGGAAAGGAAAAATTGTCGATTTAATGTCAAAGGATTACGATGTTGTGGTCCGTTTTCAGGGAGGAGATAACGCAGGGCATACAGTAACAGTCGGAGATGATGTTTATAAACTTCATTTAGTTCCTTCTGGCTTCCTTTACAATGCCAGAGTGTTAATAGGTCCAGGTGTAGTTCTCAATCCTGAAGTTCTTGCTGATGAGATCGATATGCTGGAGAAAAGCGGATGCAATGTCGACCCCAGTAAACTTGGTGTTGACTCAAAAACCAGTATTATAATGCCATATCACATAGAACTTGACAGCCTGCGTGAATCAGCGCTCACTAAAAAAATAGGGACAACTAAACGCGGGATAGGATTTGCCTACGTTGATAAAGTCGCAAGGAATGAAATCCAGTTTTCAGACATCACAGATAGAAACAAACTAATCCAAAAACTCTCTGAACTTGCACCACAGAAAGAAAATGACATTAAATTTCTGGGTGGAGACCCATCAATCGTAATGGATGAAGAACAAATTGATAAATATGTAAGACTGGGTGAAAAACTGGCATCATATATGACAGATGTATCCTATGAAGTCAATAAGGCGCTTAAAGATGGAAAAAGTGTTATGGCAGAAGGAGCACAGGGCACACATCTGGATGTCATCCACGGGACCCAAAAATATGTAACATCATCCAGCACAATTGCAGGCTCTGCATGTTCCAGTATAGGGATAGGTCCTACAAAGGTAACTGATGTATTGGGTATTGTAAAATCCTATATAACACGTGTAGGTGAGGGACCACTTCCAACAGAGCTCAATGATGAAGTGGGCAAACATTTCCAGGATATAGGTCGTGAATTTGGAACTACAACCGCTCGCCCTCGACGTTGCGGCTGGATAGATTTGCCTTTGATATTAAAGTCAATAAACTTAAACGGTTATACAGGAATAGCTCTAACTAAATTGGATGTCCTCTCAGACCTTGATCCCATAAAAATTTGTGTGGGATATGAATTGGATGGGGAATATATGGAGTATCCACCGGAACTAACATCTGATCTTTCAAAGTGCGCACCTGTATATGAAGAATTACCAGGATGGAAAAATGACCTTACCCATGTGACAGAATTTAAAGACCTTCCAGAGGAAGCACAAAATTATGTCAAACGTTTGGAGAAACTCATGGGTGTGCCAGTTGAGTATATATCGGTAGGTCCTGGGAGGGCACAAACATTTAAAAATGTGTAATTTAGCCAATAAAAAATACAATGGTATCAGTTTTCCAATGGAGGTTTTTTGACTACTTCTTCATTGATTACCTTTTTTGGAATCCATACACCATTAGTATAGGCATCAACCATCAAGTATGCATCTCCAATTTCATTGAGTATCACGGATTCACCTGTAAATTCTATATCATATTTTTCCAGGAAATCAACTTGTATTTTGAAATGCAGTTCGCCTGCAGATGTCCGTTTTACAATTATATCATGCTGTTTTTTCATTGCACATTTCCTCCTCTAAATTAACTTTGTAGAGTATGTGGCTAATGTATATAGAGTTTTTGAAATTGTCTTGTTATATAGTAGGTCAGTCCTTGAATTCTGTTTTTTCTAACCAGGTCATCTCTTTTGGAACCCACACTCCATTGTTAGAGGCATCTATCAATAGATATTCATTTTCCAGTTCATTGAGAATGATGGTTTCAGAATTAAATTCCAGTTCATTTTCTTCCAAGTACCAGGCAGGAATTGTCAGATAATGTTTTTGCTTATGTTCATGTTTTACCAGTATTTTGGCATGCTCATGGCTGTCTGAACCTGTAAATTTTTCTGATAACAAAAACCCCTCCTTAAGCAATATGTGAGTTTATTATATCGTTTAACTATTATTATATCATTTAACTATTATTATATCAATGAACTACTAATTTAT
>NZ_JBKGYF010000075.1:0-8083 GCF_046546175.1 Methanohalobium sp.
TACGGTATTAAAGATGCTATCGTTGCATATGCCAAAGAAAAAGAACAAAAGGAATGAACTAATAAATCACCTTCTTTTTTATTTTTTTGCCAGTCAGAAAGCAATATTTTGTGGTATTGCTTAGCTTCTATTAGTTGAAGTTAAGAGATTGAAGGACAAGCTAACCGCTTTAGTGGTTAGTAGCTGACAAAATATCCCAGCAATTATTCAGAAAACTTGTTATGGTGTTTATCGCAACTTTCGGTTTAAAGTTCATCTATGATGGAATGATTGTTCATCTTTAATTCAATTATAGATTTTTACTCTGGTAGTAATAACTTATAACTTTTGTAATAGCAACCGCCAGTAGACCAACAGCTACAGCTGTAAGTATAACCATGAATAGGTTCTCATTTTCTGCAAACTGCATCATACCATAGAAAAGTCCAGCACTTAATAATACACCTATTGCTATAAGAAGAATTATCGGGTTTTTGTTTGGTTTGTCGGTTACATCATTCATGTTCTTTAAGTCCAATTAGTTTTATAAATAAATTACTGAACACGGATTACTATACCTCTTAACAGACGTCCGAGTATGTCCTTGCCAGTGATTATCCGTTTTTCGCCTGTTTCCCTGTTCCAGTAGATAACAAGGTCTTTATCTATAACGTCATCTTCTGCATGTTCTGGGAAAACGATTAGCTGGTTAATAACTTTATCCAGTTTTGTATCCGGGTTTCTTACTACAATGGGTCTGTGTGCATATTTGAATGGATTAAATGTACCGGTTTTATAGATAGCATCTCTCAGGAAGGCATCAGAATCGATAGCCATTACAGGTTCATCATAAGAATCGGTAATTATAACCCATTTTTTACCAGAGGTTTGTAATTTCTGTAAAAAGGGGTCTGACGGGTCTCTGGTTATTTCTGGAAATACAGGGCGGTGTTCTTTGAAAGGTAATGTAATTATACTTTCAGGTTCAATGGTTGACCCTTCCTGGGATATAGGTATATCATCAATCTGCAGGAAATTGAGCGCCCCGAGGCCCTCCATTTTACCGATTTCGGTTCTTGAAGATTCAATGTGTTTTTCAAGCATTATTCTAAGATATTCTTCTTTGAAAAAGTGCATCCTTTCTTTACCAAGCCATTTGTCGAGCAAGAGTGCAGATGGTTTGGCTACCGGGTAAAGGATTATCTGATAGATTCTAACAAGTGGTGCCAGATGTCCACCGACTCTTAAGGCATGCCTTGTAAAATATGCCTGTGGAGCAATTTCTCCAATCAATGTTATACTAAATGTAGAAAACAGGAATGCTGTAG
This sequence comes from Methanohalobium sp., assembly GCF_046546175.1. Lineage (NCBI taxonomy): Archaea > Methanobacteriati > Methanobacteriota > Methanomicrobia > Methanosarcinales > Methanosarcinaceae > Methanohalobium > Methanohalobium sp. Next base: position 1,308 of record NZ_JBKGYF010000075.1, read on the forward strand.
CTCCTGCCATTATAGAATTCGTAAGCAGTGTAACAAGAACATTGACAGACATATTCCCCCAAAGAAGAGTAGTTAAAAGAAAATTAGCATCACGCCTCAATCGCAGAATTTTAATGGCGCTTTTATGTCTGGTTTCAGCTTCTATTTCCAGCCCCAGACGGCTTAACCCGAAAAGTCCAATAGTTAGCCCTGAAAATATCGCTGACTGGGAAATACAGATTATAATAAGAGCCCATGTAATTATTTCATCCATTTTATTTCAGTAACCTCGAATCTTTTTAATCTTTCATCTAGAGATTTTCAGTTCCATAATATTTGCTAATTAATATATTATGTAGTTAGAAACTTTACTAACCTGCAACGAGTACTGGTAGGTATATGATTATTTATTATTTTTTAATTTATCCCCTGTATCAAGGACTTTGAGTGTAGTTTTCATCAATGCGTCCGGATTTAATGATATCGAGTCTATCCCCTCTTGTACTAGGAATTCAGCAAATTCAGGATAATCACTTGGTGCCTGTCCGCAGAGTCCGCTGTGCCGGTTATTCCTCTTAGATCCTTGGATGGCTGCACATACAATTTTCTTGATACCGGGATCTCTTTCATCAAACTCTTTGGCAAGAATATCCGAATCCCTGTCTATTCCTAATGTGAGCTGTGTGAGGTCATTGGAACCTATGGAAAATCCATCAAAATACTCACTGAATTCATCGATTAACAGTATATTATTTGGGATTTCACACATGACATAGACTTCAAGTCCGTTCTCTCCTCTTTTTAATCCATTGTTTTCCAGTTCTTTGATAACATTTCTGGCTTCTTTCGTTGTTCTGCAGAAAGGAATCATTATTATAAGATTGGTGAGCCCCATTTCATCTCTGACTCTTTTCATGGATTTGCATTCAAGTGCAAAACCTTCTCTATAATTCTCATGAGTATACCTTGATGCTCCTCTGAATCCAAGCATAGGGTTGTTCTCTTTAATTTCAAAAAACTCTCCACCGGTAAGATTCGCGTATTCATTTGATTTAAAATCGCTCATCCTGACGACAACAGGGTTTGGATAAAAAGCAGCTGCAAGCATACCTACACCTTGGGATAATTTGTCAACAAAGTATTCTTCTCTGCTCTTATAACCAGATGTCAGATCATTGATTTTTCTCATCACGTTTTTATCTTCTACTTTTTCTGGGTGAATCAGCGCCATAGGATGTACTTTTATATAACTTGAAATGATGAATTCCAGCCTGGCAAGTCCTACTCCATCGTTTGGGATTCTGGAATATGAAAAAGCTACTTCCGGGTTACCAATGTTCATCATCAGCTTGGTTTCGGGTCTGCCTATCTCTTTTAGACTGGTTTTTTCTACATTGTATGATAATTTACCATCATAGACGTAACCCACATCTCCTTCTGCACAGCTTACCGTTATATCATTCCCGGTCTGAATTTTTTCTGTTGCTTCTATTCCATTCTCATCCACTGCACCTACCACAGCAGGGATACCCAGTTCTCGGCTGACAATTGCCGCATGGGAAGTCCTTCCGCCTTTATTTGTTACAATTGCGCCGGCGGTTTTCATGACAGGTTCCCAGTCAGGTGTTGTGGTATCAGCAACCAGAATTTCTCCGGGTTTGAATAATGAAAGCTCCGAAACATCAGATACGACATGGGCTTTACCGGAGGCTATTTTGTCTCCGATGCTTTTACCTTTTACCACTATGTCTGACTTTTCTTCCAATATATAGGTTTCCAGGACGTTAAGGTCTTTCTGGGACTGTACAGTTTCAGGTCTTGCCTGTACTATAAAAATCTGCCCGGTTTCTCCGTCTTTTGCCCATTCTATATCCATGGGTTGTGATTTTCCGTAATGATTGGAATAATAATCCTCGATTTTGATTGCATAATCTGCAAGGGTTAATATTTCATCATCATTTATACAGAAACGTTTTCTATCAGCATCGGAAACATTTACATTCCTTGTTAATGCTTTGGATTCACCCCTTCCGTAAATCATCTTGATTTCTTTATTTCCAAGATACTTGCTAATTATGGAGTTGTATCCTTTTTTAAAGGTGGGCTTGAAAACATAGAATTCATCAGGGTTGACCTGTCCCTGCACAACATTTTCACCCAGTCCATAGGAACCAGTTATAAAAACCACATCCCTGAAACCGGTTTCAGTGTCAAGAGTGAATATCACACCACTTGAAGCAAGGTCTGAACGCACCATTTTCATGACTCCTATAGATAGACCCACTTTAAAGTGGTCGAAATTGTTGTTTTCACGGTATGTGATGGCGCGGTCTGTAAACAGGGAGGCAAAACATCGACTGCATGCATCTTTTAAGGAATGGTATCCATGTATGTTTAAATATGTCTCCTGTTGTCCAGCAAAAGATGCAGTAGGCAGGTCTTCTGCAGTGGCTGAGCTGCGGACTGCAACATCAGTATCAGGACCATACTGTTCACAGAGATAGTCATAGGCCTGTTTTATCTCATCCCACAGGTCGTCAGGTATTCCAGCGTCAAGTATTAAATTGCGGACTTTTTTTCCTCTTTGTGAAAGTTCTGTAACATCGGATATATCCAGACCTTTAATGATATTTTTCAGTTCGTCCTTTATTCCGCCTGATTCAAGAACATGCCAGTAGGCCTCTGCTGTAATTGCAAAACCGTTGGGTATATTTATACCCTGAGGAACTAGTTCCCGGTACATTTCACCAATAGATGCATTTTTACCCCCTACCACAGGAACATTATCGATTGTAATCTCTTCAAACCATTTAATGTATTTTTGTGACATGATTGCTCCCCAAGCTTAACATATTTATTTATTGGTATATAGGATATTTTCCTTATTTATAAAGATTGAAAGTAGAAAACCCTTTCTGATTATATCGTGATTTCCATCAAATCGGCAGCGATTTTTACATCATTTATATCCTTCAGGTTCTTTTTAAGATATTCAACACTTTCCTGTTCATGACCCTGCATATGAGGGTATAAGTGTGTCAAATACAAAATGGAAACATTGGGGTTGTAATGATTCATATATTCAACAAACATTTCTGGTGTAGTGTGGTTTGTAATATCGAATCCGTTTGGAAATGAGCATTCATGTATCAAAATGTCTGCATTATGTGACAAATCCATTATCGATTTACAGGGTTGTGTGTCGCCAGAATATACCATTACACTCCCACCAGATTCAACCCGATATCCAAGTGATGGAACACTGTGCATACCATCTGCACATGAGATATTACAACTTAATCCTGCTGGTGTGAAGCTGTCCCCTGCAGATATTTCTATCACGATGATATTGGATTTACCCTGAAGATATTCATAGACATCCAGTAAACTTTCAATCCATTCACTTGTGCCCACCGGACCGTATACCTTTATGTCGTTTTTATCGCAGAGCCAGTTGGCTTTTATAAGACACAGTACATCTGCAACATGGTCAAGGTGAAGATGAGATAGGACAACAGTATCAATATCTGTATGGCGGTATCTGCTCTCAAATATCCGGTTCAATATCCCGCATCCACAATCAAAAAGTATGGGTTTACCTTCGATTTCTACTACCATTCCTGACTGTACCCTGTCAGTTTGGGGTATGGCAACTCCTGTTCCAAGAAATGTTATATTCATAAATTACTATAATAAGGCTTAAGTAACTTAACTTTAATCATGGGTGTTGCTCAATAAAAACTTATAAATCCCACTTTATATCAGGTTTTGTTCCGCAGGTTTTAAAAACCCCTTTGCATATTCAAAGGTTGAATATCGAAAATGTAAACCTACAACCTGCGAGGGTTGCCGAGCCGGTCAAAGGCGCCAGACTTAAGATCTGGTACCGAAGGGTTGCGTGGGTTCGAATCCCACCCCTCGCATACTGTTTTGAATCATTTATATTCCAGTAATGCCCACTCTCTAAAAATTTACTTTTTCGATTCAACATCATGTAGAATTTAAGTGATTAAAATTGTGATTTTATAGTGTTCCAGAGGGCTTCCATTTTTTCTTTGGTTGTGCCAAGTGGAATTTCACAACCTGTGGAAAGAATAAAACCTTTGTTTGGAGCTGCATTCATACAACTTTCCACCTCATTTTTAATATTATCTAATGAACCATTACCAAACACATTTGGGTTAATGTTGCCCATCAAACAGATACCATGTTCTCCAAAATCCTTAAAACAATACCTGGGTCCACAGCCAATGTTTTTGTGATTGTGGCTTTTAATACAATCAACCCCATAACGTTTTTTAAGTGATTTGACATCACCGAAGGCAAAGTTCAAGGCATCTGGTTTCAGACCTGCGTCCATTTCATGGAATGCATGTTCAGCGCAATTGTGAGAGATTATGTACCCACCATTTTTATGGATGTGGTCGTAGAGCTTTTTCGTGTACTTATGAGCAAATTCATCAGCCATTTGCGGACTGAAAAGGTCTGCCGTGTTTTCCCCATTTTCAACTAAAAACCCATCTACACCTTCCTCTAGCATACGGTCAGCATATAAGATAGAACCCTCTGTAAGTATTTCAAGAAGGGAATGGACACTTTCTTTTTCTGTAATCATTTCCTCACAAAGTTTTACCATTTCTAAGGTCTGAGCAGCAAGCATTAAAGGAGAAAGTATGCTTCCTGTAATGAAAACCTCATCATTAAGTTCTCTTTTAAGTATGCTAATGGATTTAGAGACGGTTTCTACTCTTTCGGACTTTTTAATATCATTGGGTTTGATATTATCGTATTCTTTAGAAGATTTCAGTACATACTCAGCTATTGTAGGATATCTGTTCTCTTTTATATTTACATTCGTTCCAAGAGCTTCTGCCTCTACAAGTAGGCAACCCCATGGAGACATAACATTGTCGTGATGGTACATATTCCTTGCAAGTATCTGTGCTTTAGCAATACCTTCTGATGAATAATAAACATCTTTCATACTGGCATTCATACGTTTCAAAACTGCATCCCCTGCTCCAAACCACAGATATCCATATGGAACCCTGTCCACATCTTTCATTTCAAGAGCGTTAATAAACCTCTCTTTTGATGTCATTTCTCCTGTCATTTAGTCAATTCTCCTCTATATGTGTATGCTGAACCGCTGGATATTACTTTTGGTATTGTAAACTACCACTTGGCTAAACAGGGAACAAGTGGTAGTTCACGAGAAATGGAGCAGGAAGCAAACAGTTTTAACTGTTCTCTTTAAATCAAAACACTCTAAATTGAAAATTTAGAGTTGGAAGGACAATCTAACAGCTTGAACGGTTAGTAGCTGACTTGCAATAAATAGTTTTATAACCATAGCCTACCAAACTATTGATTATCGGAGTGGATATTATGAAGATAATCAAAGGTAGCGATCTTGGATTGGGGCTCAAATGCAATTATATGGCTATAGGCAGTTCTGCAGAAGAAGTTGAGAAAAAAATGTTTGATCATCTGGAAAAAGAACACAAAGAAGTTCTTGATAATATGGATGAGGATGATATTAAAGACCTCAAATACAGGATATCAACCCGTGCAGGTCGAAGCTGTGGGTGTGGAGCTATTTGATCATCTGAACTCAAAAACGCAAAATTGATACTTCTTTTCCTGTATTAAATTACATATTTTTGGGGCAGATAAATTGGTACAGATTAATCCCTGAAAGTGTGAGAACCGTAATTATCACCCCTGACAGGATTATTCCAGCAACTATAGCAGGAAATGAATGTCTTTTTTGAATACCGAATATAAAAGCAGCTATACAACCAGACCATGCACCTGTCATCGGAAGCGGCAGTGCTACAATCGGTATAAGTGCAATAGTTCCGTATTTTTCAAATTTTTCTGAATGGCATCTGCAGGTTTTTGAAAATAGTCTATCAAATAGAGCATCCAGAGTTTTAAATCTTCTCAGTTTGCGGGTAATTGCATCAAGTGATATCAGTACAGGGTATATTGGTACGATATTACCAGTAACTGCCAGAAAATAACTTACAAAAGGGTTCATTTTATACACAGTTATTGCGATAGGTATAGCACCTCTGAGCTCAGGGAATGGCATCATGCTTATACCCATAATTGAAATCCAGGATGGTATCGTTTCAAGAAGTCGGTTGATGATATCGGTAAATAACATATGTAATCTGGTATTTATTTATTATTCAGTATATCCTGTTATTCTATCTAAAAATTAGACATTCATAAAATTAACCACTATTAGTATCTATTTTCTATCAAGATCTTATAACCTTTTAAAAATCTGGGTTTTTAACATTGCAATCTTAATTTATCATTTGTATCCACCAAGAATTGATGAGGAATCATATGGTCCTACAGGATCGGGGTCGTATGCTGACTGCTCTCCCACGACTGAACAGCCTGTCCGACAATTAATGTTAAAGCAGATATATTCTACAAAGGGGTTTACCAAGTAACATAAATTATCAGTCCTAATCATTTATCTTATATCATTTGGTAGTATCCGTGTCTGGTTTTTGGATTATTGGATAAATGTCATTGGTAAATAACTTATTATTCATCTTATATTTATTTAAATATTAGATAAAATAAATTAATATTATCGAATTTTTTGACAAGCTCTAAACTCGTGGGCTTTTTCTACCCCTGCACCCCATCTCTCGTAAAAGGTTGAGGCTCTCAGGGTTCAAAAGAACCCCCACGATTCAGTCTTGGGAGAGCGGTCAGGAATCATTTCAAACCCTTACTTGCAAGGTGGTATGATAGAATTTGTTCAAGTCCTT
>NZ_JBKGYF010000076.1:0-8031 GCF_046546175.1 Methanohalobium sp.
ATATCTCATGAATGTAATTGATAATAAAAATTGATAGAAAATGAATTTGATTTTATTAATTATAATAACGTAAAACCATCCATATCCTGTTCACAAACTATGGCCCATGGAGACTAATCAATGACTGAAGACATCGGAAATATACTAAGTAAAGGTTTTGAAACGTTCACAAAAAACCTCAACATCACAATACCATTTATTATGAATTTGATTCTCAGCGGAATTGTATTACTTATGGCTTTTACAGCATTTGCCGCTGTGTTCATCATGCCTGCCTTTTCGCCTGGAGAACTGGATACAGCAAGTATCAGCATTGAACAGATGATAGATATATTCTCATCCGTATTTATTGAGAACCTGTGGATACTTGTTTTGGGAGTTATAATACTTATACTAATTATAACTTTTGTACAATCCTATTTTACAGCCGGTGCGATTGGCATGTCAAAAAGCGCTATGAAAAACGGTGATACTGATATAGGAGACATGTTCAGTTATGGCAGAAAACACGTTATCGACCTGTTCTTTTTAAAAATACTCCTTGGGTTGATTACATTTGCAGGTATCGTATTTCTGGTCCCGGGTATACTTTCAATAGATGATTTTGATATCCTGATATCAAATCCCCAGATGGTAGCCGGAAGTGCTGTATTACTTTTTGCCGGTTTTTTGGCATGGATGCTTTATACAGTAGCAATAAGCCTTGTCCTTGCATTTGCAGAATACGCTCTGGTAGTTGACAAACTCGATCCTATAGAATCAATAGAAAAAGGATTCTACAAATTCATGGAAAACAAGCTTGATGTATTCCTTTTATGGCTGGTTATACTGGCTATTTCCATATTCCTAGGTATTATAGGAGAAGCTGTAGGTGTTGCAGAGGTAACTACTATTATATGGGGTTTCATAAACTTTTTACTCTCGATTATCATAATACCTGCACTCGAGACTATCTGGTGGACAAGACTCTATATGGACAAAACAAGAGAAGAACTATACAAACCTGAAAAGCTAATAAATTATTAAATCCATGATTCAATGCCGTGCTGAGTGGTTTGTACCACCAGTTTTACAAAATTTGATGACCTGGCTGTATCACAAACAAGATTAGTGTCTGGAATAATATCAGAGAGGACGTCTCTTTAGTACTAATTTTTCTATAAGTATACCCATGGCAATAACAAATACTACGGTAAACGATAAACGCAATATCATAAACTTTGCACCCAGAAAATGGAGCTCCATCATCTCCTGGGGTATTTTCAGGCATGCACACGCCGAGAGAAAAACTATGATACTGGACACACGGGCACCTTTTTCTATCAACTGTGATGCGATAGGGAAAGCAACGTAAAGAGGTCCAGTGGGTAATGAACCAAAAAGTAGTGATATAAATAAACCTTTGAATCCTGAATATCTGCCAAGATACTTTTCAATCATTTCATCAGGTACAAAAACAGCAAAAACACCCATGATAACCATTACCGCAGGTAGAATAAACATCATTTCTATAAAATAATCCCAAATAGTAAAAGTCACAGCTTCTGTTTTGGCAGGATATGATGCAAGAAGTCCCGAGGCAACAATGACAACTACTCCAAGTATTATAATATCTTTGTATATGTCTGTCATGATGCTGGAGGTTTTTGATGTTTTCATAATGTAGCCCCCATCACTGCCCCGATTATCAAAGCAATAACTATCGCAATAACAAAACTTATCCGTTTCTGAGAAATGCTATTTCTTTACCCAGTTCCTTAATTTCAAGTGGTAGTGTAACTGTACCAATCATGGTCAGAGTAGTAATAAACACTGCAACTGCAGTAACAGATGCCCCACTTTCAAGGAATGAAGCAACCAGAGGAAACGACAATATGGCAGGTATGTGCATCACAGCTCCTGCAATACCTACAAGCAGTACTCCTCCCAACCCTGACTGTTCACCTACAAACCGTGATATCTGCTCAGGTGGTATGAATCCAAGTAGTAAACCTACCAAAAGGATAATAATCAATGTCATTGGAAGTATTCGAACAAATGAGTTAGCTGCCGTTCTAAGTGATTGTAATCCCTTTTCCCGGTCTTTTTAAAACGCTACTATAATAGTTGCTATTGCTATTACATTAATGACAATTGCAGTAGTGCTCATATTATTCCTAATTAGAAAAAATTTTTAGAAAATAGTCTTAATCTGTACCTTTATTTTTTATGAATTTTCTATAGCCTACAAAACCACCTATTGCTATGATAATCGGTATCAGAAGATATAATATCCAGAGGTTACCAGATATCCTGTCGCCTAAAGTAACCATGGGTAACGTTTGAACACGTATATTCATGGTATCTGACAACTGCCTTTCCCCATCTACGTCTTCATAGCGTATTTCGCTGTTTATGGAATACATTTTGGGTGTAGCATCTTCATCAACATTCAGGATAAATACAGTTTTTGAAGTTTTACCTAGTTCAAGAGTCCCAATAAATGCCTAGTCATCAGTTGTGCTAAACGGTGTATAGGTACTTATCCTGGCAGTAGCATCTTTTACAAGAACACTACCTGTGTTTTTATACGTCACCTCAAGTAAACCTTCATCTCCTGCATGCAGGTTAGATTCTACACCAACAACTTCAAAATCAGCTTCTTCCTTGATTACAACTGGTATTGTATAATTCTGGGATTTTGCCTTATACCACAGCCCAATTTCAAGGTCTTTTATCTTTCCTTCAGGCGTCAGTTCATCACCACTTACCTGCACATTTTCTTGGTATCCGTATACTGTGTTTAATATCAATATATAGGTGCCTACTGGAGCTCCTTCTGGTGTATACAAGGACGAAATTAAAATATATATAGAAGCCGACGTAGTTTTACCTAAATTTGCAGAAGTAGGAAACGCGGTTGGAGCTCTTATGGGGAAAGGTATCAAACGCATAGAAATAATGTTGAAACCAGTCCGCGAAAAAAAAAGAAAAAGGTTATTTTTTTACCCAGGTGGGAGAGAAGAATTTTCGCTCTATGATGACGCTATAGAATATGCGAAAAATCTTGGTCACAGGTTGATTATAGATTATATGGAAGAAGCAGGACTAGATAAAAGTAATATCAAAATAGATATGCATAAGAATGATATAAACCTTAATGAAGGGACAAATGTACCTGTAGAAACTACACTCACATTTATAGGTGTTGGAACGTCTGAATCCGAAAAATAAAAATCAAAAAGAGAAAAGTTGGATCACAGCAGTTTTGTAGATTCTGTGGGTTTTGGCATTTTCACAACAAGGAACCTGACAGTACTTTCGCCGTTGTTCATAACCCTATGAGATATTTTTGCTGGACTTTCTACCAGATTATTCCTATCAACTTCCTCAGTTTCCTCACCTATCTCGATTGTTGCTGTCCCCTCAAGTACATAGAAAAATACATCTACAGGTGTGACGTGTTTTCTTAAATTTTCTCCTGGTTTTAATTCAATATGAACCGCCTGCCCATGGTCTTTTTCATACAATTTTCTTACATCCACATCATGCGGATTTTTTTGTATCGGTTGTGATTCTACATCTGTTATCTGCATTATTTTACCTCTATTATATGTATGACTTTTAAAATGAAAAAAGATATGAAACTTAGAGCAGTTTTTCCATATCTTCTTCCACAGTTGTGTTAGGTGCGATATTGAATTTATCAACCAGTACATTAAGTACGTTTGGTGACACAAAGGCTGGCAGACTTGGTCCGAGTGTTATATTTTTTACACCAAGACTCAGGAGTGAAAGCAGCACAAGTACAGCCTTTTGCTCATACCATGCTATATTGTAGGAAACAGGCAGTTCATTGATATCATCCAGCTCAAAGGCTTCAGCCAGTTTCTGGGCGATAACCACAATTGAATAGGAATCATTACACTGACCTGCATCCAGTACCCTTGGTATTCCACCGATGTCTCCAAGGTCGAGTTTATTGTAGCGGTACTTGGCACACCCGGCTGTCAATATAACAGTGTCCTCTGGCAGCTGTTTAGCAAAATCAGTGTAATATTCTCTCTCCTTTTTGCGCCCGTCACAACCAGCCATTACCATGAACTTTGAGATCTGACCGTTTTTAACTGCATCTACGATTTTATCTGCCACAGATAATGCTGCATTGTGGGCAAACCCACCCATGATTTTGCCTTCTTCCAGCTGCTGTGGAGGATTGGAGTTTTTGGCCTGTTCGATTATCTGTGATAAATCCTTGTTTCCGTTCTCATCAGCTTTGATATGTGTTGCTCCATCGTAACCTACAATACTTGTGGTGTACAGTCTGTTGATGTATGAATCCTTGGGTGGCACGATACAGTTTGTGGTCATAAGTATGGGACCGTTGAATTTCTCAAACTCTTCCTTCTGTTTCCACCATGAACCACCGTAATTGCCCACAAAGTGGTCGTATTTTTTGAATCCAGGATAGGCATTTGCAGGTAGCATCTCTCCGTGGGTGTAGACATCAACACCTGTGCCTTCGGTCTGCCTGAGTAACTGTTCCATGTCCTTCATATCATGACCACTTATCAGTATACCTGGATTATCCCTCACACCAAGGTTGATTTCAGTTGGTTCCGGATTTCCATAGGTGGTGGTATTTGCCTCATCGAGTATGGACATCGTCTTTACACCCATGCTTCCACATTCAAGCACCAGATTGGTGAGGTCATCAGCAGATAGACTGTCATCTACTGTTGCCAGTAACCCCCTTTCCATGAACTTGAATATCTCATCATCACTGTAACCAAGTACATAGGCATGATGGGCATAGGCTGCCATTCCTTTCATACCATAGGTCAGCAGTTCCCTTAATGACCTGACATCTTCATCCTTGGTAGCCAGTACTCCGATATTTTCATCATTATCTATGTTTGCTGATGTTACAGTTGCAATATCCGGCAAACTGCTTTCATCAATAGTATTTTTGTGAAGTAATTTGCTTTTAATCTGATCACTGAATGATATATCTTTGTTTTCAACAGGGTCTATGTTGTTTTTGACAAGTTTATCCTTTACCTGATCTCGTATTGCAAATGCATCATTTATCATATCTATGAAATCATCAGCACTAAAATTCACATTGGTTACTGTTGCAAACAGTGCTTTCAGCATGAACCTGTCAGTTTTTTCATCATTGAGTCCGTGCTCCCTTGCTTTAGTATTGTAGAAAGCAATACCTTTGAGCACATACATTAACTCATCCTGCAGATTCGCAACCTCATTGGATTTACCGCATACACCTTTTTTTGTACATCCTTCGCCTTTCGCTGTTTCTTCACATTGGTAACAGAACATTTTTTGTACCTCCATTATCAGTATCTTTTCGATAGTTAGTATAATATGGATACTTCTTTATATAACCGGCAGTTTCTATATGGATACTATGAAGGATTGCACGTTATACAAGACAGTTGACATTATAGGCAAACGCTGGACACTTTGCATATTACTGGAACTGTACAAGGGACAAAACAGTGAAAAACAATTCAATGAACTCAAAAATATGCTTCAGAGTATCACTCCAAAAACGCTTGCAACCCGTTTAAGGGAGCTTGAAGAACAAGGTATGATAAAAAAAGATATCGATAATTCCACCGTCCCTATAAAGTGTAAATATTCACTTACCGAAAGTGGTGAAGATTTTGTGGAAATTATACAGCAAATCAAAGGATGGGGGTTAAAATGGAAATTTGAAAACGATGAGTGCAAAAGTTCCAATTGTAAATTCTGTGGTATAAATTATATCGATTAAAGTCATCCATTACCCAGCAATTTACATGCCTGACATAAACCTTCAGTACACAGGTCACCACAAACCCTGCATTCAGAGAGCTTATTCTTTTCAGGTGGGTATTCTTTTGCAAGTATAGGAACAAGTTTCTGAAAACCGCTCAAAAGCGAATGTTTAGTTCCGGGATGACTAGCCTCAAACTCATTTAGCATATCCCTGACTTCTCCCCTTATTGCTTCATGAGCATAGGGACATTCACTGAAATCCATAGGCAGTTCATTTACAATTGCATAGAGTGCAACCTCCTTTTCCGGTATACTGCGCAATGGTTTTGCACGTAGAGTAAGACCTTCTATTTTTCTGGGAGGGTCAAGGCGTACCAGACGGGAAACATCACCTTTTAGATGATTCAAAAGTATTGTCTGTGCCTCATCATCAAGATTGTGACCTATTGCAAGTCTGGTTGCACCCACTTCATTTGCTGTTTTATTCAACAATTTCTTCCTGAGAACCCCGCAATAACTACATGCACCATGTAAACGTTCTCTGACAGTGAGTTCATCAAGGGTTAGACCATATTCTTCAGCGAAAGAGCGGATAATATGCCTCACACCAAGTTTATCGGCAAGTTCCTTCGATTTCTGTATCGTATGTGACCGATAACCTTCTATCCCTTCATCGATGGTAATAGCTACAAGATTGATATCCGGTCTTTCGCCAAATATTTTGTTAAGTACATAAAGTAAAACCGTGCTGTCCTTCCCGCCACTTAAAGCAACAGCTATTGTTTCATCCCTGCCTATATTGTAATTCTTCCTGATAGTTAATTTGATTTTCCTTTCTGCATCTTCAACAAAATGTTTTTTACAAAGATGCATTCCTGAGTATTTCTGATAGATAATTGATTCATTATCACATTTTGTACATTTTATTCCCATAAACGGTCATTTTATCCAGAAAAGGATTTTATATAAATAAATTCTTATCAAATATATTGCTGATGTTTTTGAGTTAGTTCAAAAAACAAAATTTATCTCATATTTTAAATATTTTAGCTAGATAACCCTATCATGTTTTTTTACTATATCCAGTTATCGAAAACGTCCGTATCAAAATGTTTCCACCGGGTGATATGTCGATTACAATGCTCCTGTTATCAATAATATCAGGATATCTTCTTGGGATTATCTCCGGGTTGATACCAGGAATCCATACTAACAATTTTGCAATGATTCTTTTAGTTCTATCACCTGTAATGACAGACTACGGTATAACTACATTTTATGCTGCAGTAATAATATTAGCCAACGCCATTACCCATACTTTCCATGATGTTATTCCATCCATATTTCTGGGTGCTCCAAGTGCAGATATGGCCCTGGCGGTTTTGCCGGGACATCAGCTATTACTGGATGGTCAAGAGCTGAAGCTAGTGACTACTCCAACTGTTGCAGACGGAGCTTCCTGCAAATACCTGTATCATCTCGGTCACGATTGAGTAATCATCCCAATCAACAGGCTTTTCTGTCGCAGATTACCAGCAAACCGCTGATAGCCCGTCCACAGGGGATTATGGCGTAAATACCTTTCCATGGTCACTATAGCACTGTTTTTATCCCTATCTATAGAATGTCCAAAATAGGAACTGTTATAGGTTCTCTCGTACAGAGGCATATTCTGCCGGTAACCACAATTACAGCAGTCCTGATAGGTATATGATTCATCAATTTCTATCATCATCTTGCCTAATCGCATACTCTATAGGCCAGAAATTGAGCAAATCTTCCTATATAACCTGAATTGTGGGTACCGCGGTGCGTACTTTTATCGGATTTCCGATCTCCTTTCTCGCTCGATGCCATCTGTTTGGCTGATAGATCACCGATGAGTATAACGTTTGCATCGGTGTTATCTACAATGTTCCTCGTCTTCTTGTGCTGGAAATCCTTCAGCTGGTTAGAGGATTTCTGTTTCATCTTGTTAAGGTTGCATTTTAATCGATACCATTTTTTACTGTATCTCTTGCAGTGATCCACTCTGGATTGTATCTGTTCGATTTTGGACTACCTGTATTATCAGGTCGTTTGTTAATTACTTCACTAAAGTTCCCGGCAGAATCGACCATGGTATGTTTGCTAACACCAATGTCCATTGCCAGATACTTATCATTGTGTTTGAAATCCAGATAGGGTACATTGTAGGTTACACTGAGATAATACTTCCGCACTCCTAACTTTACATAAAATGATGTAAATTTAGGTGAGAAAGTATCATCT
>NZ_JBKGYF010000077.1:0-7981 GCF_046546175.1 Methanohalobium sp.
ATGATGAACAAAGGGATGTGTATATCTGTCCTGAAAACGGGATTTTGACATTTTCTTATGAATCAAATGATAGAGACAGGCCAGGAAAACTTCGAGTTTACAGAGGTATACATTGCAGAGATTGCGAATCCAAATATCAATGTACCAATAGAAAAGATGGGATACGGCAGTTAAAAATAACTTATGTATCAGAAGATAGGAAACATCTGAGAGATAAGATGAAAACTGAACAAGCAAAGGTAATATTTGAACAAAGGAAACATACTGTTGAACCTGCTATCGGAAATTACAAGCAGAATTTGAGATTCACAGAATTTATTACAAGAGGGTTGAATTCGGTAAAAGCTGAATTTAATCTGGTTTGTGCTGCTGTTAACCTAAGGAAAATATGGATAAATTCTGGATAATACAAATGATTGATTGAAAATCAATCATTGTATTGTAGAATAACAAAAATCTACAAAACTTAAGCAATTAAATATTATAACTTAATTAAGGATTGTTGGACAGCCTGTTTAGCTCAGCGGTAGTTCACAATCTTTCACAGTTGAGAATTAAAACTCTTAATATAAAATGGGTACAGAAAGGATTCAAATCCGGATTGGAATTCCACGATCTTTCAAATATTTTTTTGTGCCTGATACAGTGTATTCCCCAAAATGGAATATACTTGCAGCAAGAGCCGCATCCGCCTTCCCATTAGTGAATCCCTCATACATATGCTGTGGATTTCCCACTCCACCGGATGCTATTATAGGCACTTCAACAGATTCAGAGATGGCTCTTGTTATGGGTATATCAAAACCGTCATAGGTGCCGTCCTTGTCCATGCTTGTGAGCATAATCTCCCCTGAACCCAGTTCTACAACCTTTTTAGCCCACTGGACTGCATCTATTCCTGTAGATTTTCTGCCGCCGTATATAACAACCTCATACCATGCCGGTGTACCGTCTTCCAGGGTCAGAACCGTTTTATCAGGATTGTCTTCTAGATTGGTATTTCGTTTACAGTCAATTGCTGTCACTATACACTGCGACCCGAATATATCAGATGTTTCCTTTATAAGATGGGGATTCTTGACAGCTGACGTGTTTATGGTTACTTTGTCTGCTCCTGCACGAAGGGTCTGGCGTACATCATCAATCGAACCGATGCCTCCACCTACAGTAAGAGGTATAAAGACTTCATCAGCCGTCCTTTCAATAACATCTATCATAGTGGCTCTACCTTCGTGGGACGCTGTAATATCCAGGAAGACTACCTCGTCTGCTCCCTGTTCATTATAACGTTTTGCAAATTCTACTGGGTCACCTGCATGTATGAGGTTTAAAAATTCCACACCTTTTACAACCGACCCGCCTTCTTTATCAAGAGTTACATCAAGACATGGTATAATTCTTTTTGTAAGCATACGTGGATTATTATGAATACCTGCCTATATTAATATGTAATGAACGGGGAACCGTTAGACAAGTAACACGGCAATGACTCCTGCAAGGAAAATTCCATCAAAGGTTCCAGCACCACCTATACTGGCTACAGGTGCCCCTGAATCCCTGATTATATCCAGATTGAATATATATGCTACTATGAGTGTGCCAAGTGTGCCACCTGTGTAGGCTATCACAAAAATAAGGTCGTCAGGTATTGAAAAAGCTAAGACAATGAATATAGAACCAAGAGCTGTAGCAATCGGTGAAACCAAGACTGGTGTCACTATACCTACCCCCTTGACAGGTTTAGATACCAGAAAAGTCACGACTGAAACAAAAGCAATTCCAACAATCGAATATAACATGGCTTCTGGAAATTTCAACATAAGGTACAGGGATACAACCCGGGGATAACTGCACCTCCAATATTTATCGCAAGTGTTGTCTGTTTTTGTACAATTCTCTTGAAAGGAAGTCTGTATACCATACCCATGAAACGTACATGTTCTCTTTCAACTACAGGTGTTTTTGACCTGAGTTTTGCAACAGGAATATTGATATGACTGCAAAGAAGAGAAAATACCAGCAGCAAGAGTGCACCATACCACGTAAAACCAATTTTTGTAAAAGCAGTACTTATAAGAATAAAAAAGAGAATTGCTACAATAACAGATAGTAGAAGCAATAATAAAACATGAACATAATGCTGAAAAAATTGTAAAATACACGCGAAAAAATTATGAACTCCTTTCAGTTGATTGGTAGATATTTAAAAGGCGTCAAGGCTTTCGACATCATCCAAACTATCTTTACCTATCGCAGCAGATTCAAAAATATCATCCTTGACGTATATCGGTACATCTGCTCTTAGAGCAAGTGCGATACAATCACTGGGTCTTGCATCAATATCCATAGAATAACCATCTCTGTTAATAACCAATCTGGCATAATAGGTATTTTCCATTTTATCATCAATGAATACATTTTCAACTTCTGTTTCAAGTCTGTCAAGGATTGAGATGATAAGGTCGTGGGTCATTGGTCTTGGCATAGTTTCCTGATTCAGTACCATGTTGATTGATAATGCTTCAGGATGACCAATATAAATCGGCATAACCCTGTCTGTGCCATCTTCAAGTAGAACAGTGGGGGCCCCAAAACCCTCCCTGACCCTGACAACATATACTCCCTTAACCTTAACTTCTAACATATCCTCGTTGGAATTCATATATAGCAATAAATCGTGCCTGTTATTAATATCTTATTAAAACCTGTATGGTTTTGATTCATTCCTTTTTAAAACCATACTTTCCAGTAAGCGGCACAAACATAACCCCGCCCTTATCATTTTTACTGATTGAACCATCAAGTTCTTTTTTTATCAAATAGAGTTCCTGGAAATATAATCCAACCGGTATAACCATTATACCACCGGATTTCAACTGATCTATAAGGCTGTCAGGAATGTCAGGGGCACCTGCAGTTACGAGTATCCGTTCATAAGGTGCATGTTCAGGACATCCTTCCGAACCGTCACCATGGATTACTGTTACATTGTTGTATCCCGTGTTTTCAAGGTTGTTTCTGGAAAAATCAACCAGTTCTTTGATACACTCTATTGAATACACATGACCCGATTCACCTACTATTTCAGATATAACAGCTGCATGGTACCCAGAACCTGTTCCAATTTCCAGAATAACCTGTCCTTCTTTTAAATCAAGTAAATCACACATGATTGCAACCATATGGGGTGCGGAAATCGTCTGATTATGCCCTATCATCAAGGGAGCATCGATATACGCATCCCTCTGATATTCAGGCGGAACAAATAAATGCCTAGGTACACGGGTCATGGCATCAAGCACTTTCTGACCCACCCCTTGGTACTTAAGAGATTTTACAAGCCTCGACCTCTCCATTTCATACTCCATGCAGTCCTACCCCTGTATTTTTCACTGAAAATTTCC
The DNA here is from genome assembly GCF_046546175.1 of Methanohalobium sp. Lineage (NCBI taxonomy): Archaea > Methanobacteriati > Methanobacteriota > Methanomicrobia > Methanosarcinales > Methanosarcinaceae > Methanohalobium > Methanohalobium sp. Next base: position 3,405 of record NZ_JBKGYF010000077.1, read on the forward strand.
TGTGCAAAGAGACGTTTGATATTTTTCGCTTCAACAACATCCCCCTCTTTTATTCTGAACCCACCATTTCTGATTTTAATTCGGGTTACTATGAAGGATATGTCATCGAAATTGTATTTTTCACCCACAACAAATTCTCGACCCCCTGAAAACCTTTTGGTCATTGAATATGTTTCCTGTTCTGAATGAACGGTAATTTTCACATCAACCTCATCTATAGCTCTGCCCCAGATGGAATCAATATCATCCACTTTTGCAGATTCAACACGTTTTCCCTGCGACTCGATAGATGTTACTACAATGGGGTATACATCCTCAGAAACACCATCATCAACTACCAGCTCATCATCTACATCTAAAACTTCACCTTTATACATCTGATTTGTATGTGTGAAAGTTTTTTCACCTTTACTAATTATTGTTTTTATATATACAGGTTTTTCTTTTTCTGTTTTGGGTGAATGTATCTCTCCACAATCTTCACATTTTACAAGGACATTCTGACCTGATTTTAATACTTCATGTAAAACAGGAATATCAGGTGAACAGGAAGGACATTCGATTTCTATTTCTTGATCCATAATACAATTCTCCTTGAACTTAAAACAACATTAATAAAACATAATATAACAATTTAAACTAAAAACTCATTTATTGAAAAAAGGTAAAATAAACAAATGTTGTCTATTTTCTACCTGATGAATGAGCAGCTATAAATTCACGCATAAGCTTAGCACCTAGAATCGCAGTCTGTCCGTAGTCATAATCCGGTGCTATTTCCATCACATCGAAACCAAGCGATATAGGTGCTAAATTGTGTATGATTTCTCTGACATCGATTGGGTCTAAACCAAACGGTTCAGGGGTTCCAGTTGCAGGTGCATAGGCTGGATCGATTGCATCCATATCCAGAGACAGGTATAGATGTTCACAATCCAGATATTTTATAATTTCTGATATTATTGTTTTCAGACCCTGTTTTTTTATGTATTCTGGTGTATAGAATTTCAGACCGTTTTTCCTTGCAAATTCCCATTCCTCTTGGGTACCACTGCGTACACCCAGCAATACATGGTTGTTGCTGACATCATCAATTATATGTCTAGAAACTGATGCATGGTTATATTTTACCCCATCAAATTCTTCACGCAAGTCAAAATGTGCATCCAAGACTACAACACCGAAATCGTCTCCTGCAAATTCCTTGCACGCTCTGACACATGGATATGTCAAGGAATGCTCACCACCAATCATCAATGGTATTTTGTGGTCCCTGACAAATGAACCCACTTCATTGTAGAGGTCTCTAAGAGTATCATCAACCGATGCATAGGTTTCAAGATTACCTATGTCATGGATGTCCAAATCCACAAAATCAACATCAAAATGAGGATTGTAACTTTCAAAATTTGATGATGCCCTGCGAAATGCATCCGGACCCCAGCGACTGCCAGGTCGATAGGATGAAGTCCCATCGAATGGAACTCCATATATCACATACCTAGCAGATTCATAATCTGACAGAGCATCCATTATGCCTGATTGATAAAACATATACAAAAATACATATTAATTTTTATATGAAATTATGTTCTCATTTCTATCTTTTTGTTGCCCATAGCCTCTATATAGGTTATTTCTTCGCCTTCAGTTATTTTGTCTTTATATTCTTCAGGAACCGGTAATTCAAAGGTTGAGAAATCATCCATATCCATCAACTGGGCAACACTTCCATCAAAGGATAGCACCTGTGCATTTTTACGCACTACTACTGGAGTATAGATTTTTGAAGATACTGAACTTACCATTGATCTTTTCTGCCCATCAAAAATTCCGATTGCATCAATTCTTGCTTTTGCAGAACCGTGTTTCCCGGGTTTGGATTTGGATATACTTTTAATAATACAGGGCTCATCATCTATTACCACATATCTGCCTTCTTTGAGCTCTTTAACTGTTACCTGTTCTTTCATTTATAAATCCTCCTTGTAATGAATTAGTATTAAACAATAAATGTATTGCTATGACCTGCCTTATAATGAAGCAATTCTATATATCAAGTTATCGAATCAGGTTGACTAATGTTTGAATATAGAACTATATAAACCACTTCTTATATATCTGTCAAAGACACAGTATATAAGTTGCTACATATATTTTTAGCATTGTTCAGTTAAGACTAACCACACTTAATTTGTAACTTTAAGTCACCGAATATAAGGCGTATACCTCGCCTACCTTCCGGAAGGCTGACTCTGTTTCATAGGTTGAAGATAGGTAATTCCAGCTGAATCAACTGATTCCAAGCTCTTCTAGCTTTTTAAAACCCGGCATACCGTTTCTATTCCACCCCCGGAAATGATAATAATCTGAAATTAATTTTTTAAATTCGCTTTGATCAATTCCATCATTAACAAAAAAACGATTCGGTAGTGTATCATCGTCCTGTGTGAAACCTGCTTTGATATTGAACAGCCGCTCAAGATTCCATATACGTTCTCCTGCATGTAATAAATCCTCCGATGTATAATGGATACCTGTTACTGAACTCAACATCGATGCGAGTATGGTTTCATCCAGTGCAAATACTGAATATTTACAAAGAGATAATGAATCAACAGCAGCTATGAAATTCTGAAAAAACTGCAAAATTCCTGCCTTTCCACTGAAACTCTGTCGTTCCACAAGTTTGGGTTTACCCAGAACTTCAGGAGCTATCATATAGGAGTCCTGATAACATCCCCCTTTATTGGATGTTGCATATCCAAGTGCCTGTCCCAATATACCGCGAGGGTCGTAACCGGGTAATTCGAGGGATTTAACTGTCATGCTCAACTTATTATTATTCAAAGCGTTCATAAAGGATGATGACCCATTACCAAGTTCACTTTTTCCCTCACCAATATCTCTTATCATCTGTAACAGGTTTACAGAATCGATATTGTCAGATGTTAGTTCCAGGTATGATGCAATTGTAGAACCACATGAAACAGGGTCAATTCCGTAATCATTACACAGGTTACCGGCTCTGATGATGGTATCAAAATCACTGTTACCTACAGCAGGACCAAAAGCCCAGATTGTGTCATAATCAGGGATTATTCTGTTATCTTCGGTGCTAAAACTGCATTCTACAGGACATCCAGAACAACCCGGTAACTTTTCTGTATTATAGTTGTTTTTTATATATTCTGCAGTAAGCGATTCATAACTGTTAAATGACGTAGACCTGAAATTATATGCTGGAAGTATATTCATGTAGTTCATAAGTGCCATAAATGCCGATGTTCCATAAACCTGCAAACCTTTTGAGATAACAGGATTTGCATCAAGTAACTTTCCGGCTTGAGTTGATGTTTTTTTAAATCCCTTTTCATCAGCAATACAGGGTTTATCGTTTCCCTTTACCACAATGGCTTTGAGGTTCTTGGAACCAGCAATAGCACCCAGTCCACCACGATCTGATGAATAGATATAATCATTCACAATATCTGCCATTGGAACCAGACTCTCACCTGCTCTGCCTATACATGCAACCTCTCCTTCGTCCTGAAGGCTATCGATTGTTACCTCTGTATTTTTATTCCAAAGATATGAAGCGGATTTTAATTCTATATTACCGCCCTTGATTTGCAGATATACAGGTGATTCAGCCATACCTTTGATAACAAGAGCATCAATACCTGCAAGTTTCAATTCTTTTCCAAAAAATCCACCGATGTTGGTACTAAAAATAGTGGATGTCAGTGGGGATTTAGAAGTAATTGAACAGGTGCCAGAAAGCGGTGCATCGGTTCCTGTAAGAGGGGCGGTTGTTATAATAAGAAGATTTTCCGGGCTTAATGCTTGTGTGGCGGGTGGTAGTAAATCATAGAGAATTTTGATACCAAGTCCCCTCCCTCCTATATAATTACTGAGCATTTTTTCATCGGTAGCAGTTTCTGTAACTGAATTGTTCCATAGGTCAACTGTGATTGTTTTTCCTGTCCAGCCGTACATATTAATTTTCCAGCAAACTTTTGATATGGTTAAACAAATACTAATAATTATTAGATTAAAATATTAAACATTGGATGCTCTAATAAGTCATTGTTAAATTTGAATGTTTCCAGATTATCCGGGTATCAATAAGGTGGAGATAAATGGCTACTGTTTATATCCTGCTTGTGGGTGTGATAGTAGTTTTTGCGATGTTTCTTCGCTCCGGTATGAGAGAAGTGGGACTTCCGTCCATGATCGGATTTTTTGTACTGGGTTTTCTGGTTCGTATTATGGATAATCAATGGAATCTGATTTCAGAACAGGGTTTTCAGATATTTGAATTTCTAGCAGAACTTGGAGTTATAGTTCTGTTGTTTCGTGTAGGACTTGAAAGCAAAGTTACCAAACTTGTAAGATGGTTGCCAACTGCAAGTAAAATCTGGATTGGCGGAGTATTATTCAGCGGATTACTTGGTTTCACAGCGGCCTATTATCTACTAAACTGGGAATAAAACAGTATCCAAATTATACAACAAATTTACATAATATTACATACAATATGTACTAATTGTAAAAGGTGTTAAATTTGTATAATA
>NZ_JBKGYF010000078.1:0-7933 GCF_046546175.1 Methanohalobium sp.
GCAGTTCGTTCTGTTCTCTTGATCATGATTTTTTAAGAATCGCTGTCAGAACATACGAGAATACAGACAAATTGACGAGAAACATCGGTGAGCTACTTACTGAATGGGGTCTGGAACAAGGTGATAAGTTTTTAAGTTCCACATTAGAATCCGCTACAACCGGCAACCATTCAAGCAGAAGCACGTGTGAATATTATCCATGTCATTATCCAGGTCAGGATTGTACATTCTGTTTTTGCCCGTTCTATCCGTGTGAGGATGAGAGAACAGGTGGAAGATATATCGAACGTTCAGGTGGAGGAAAAGTATGGAGCTGCAGTGACTGTCATATAATCCACATGGAAGAAATTGTGGAATACATACTGGATGTTCTTATGGAAGAGGATAATGAAACTGAAGATAGCCTGAAAAAAGCCTGGGAGAGAATTGTGGAGCCTAACTTATGATTGGTTTGCTGACTTTTGATGCGGATTTTTTCATATCAGTGCTTCTTATAGCAACCGTGTTCGATTTCCTTATTGGTGAACCTCCTGCTTCAGTTCATCCAGTTGTATGGATAGGTAAATTTATACATGCAATAGACAAAACCGCTCCAAAAAAATCCAGAAAGTTGTATGGTATATTTCTTGCAACTACCTGTATACTATTTGCATCTGCTATAGGTTATTTTGTTACACTCCTTGCTGCAGTCCCCAGTATCCCGGAAACTATTACCATCCTTGTATCAGCCTATTTTTTAAAATCCACATTTGCAATACGAAGTCTCATCTCTCCCGGCCAGGATATATACAACGACCTTATTAAAAACCAACTGGAAGATGTCCGCTCAAAACTAAAAATATTTGTCAGCAGAGACCCGTATAAATTAAACAAAAATCAAATGTCATCTGCGGTGGTGGAGTCAACTTCAGAAAATTTTACAGATGGAATCATAAGTCCCATTTTTTATTATTCAATTCTGGGACCTTTTGGACTTGTAGCTGCATACGCCTACAAGGCGGTAAATACCCTTGATTCAATGGTTGGTTACAAAAATGAAACCTATCAGGAACTGGGATATGTATCCGCCAAACTGGATGACATTCTTAATTGGGTACCTGCCCGATTCTCAGTACTGTTTATAGCGTTGGCAGCACTTATTGTCAACATTTTTGCAGAAAAGAAACTCAGTATTATTGATTCGTTAAAATGTGCATATTATGAAGGCAGGAGCACACCCTCTCCAAATTCGGGATACCCTATGGCTGCTGTGGCCGGTGCCCTCAGAATAAGACTTGAAAAACCAGGTAGTTATATACTTGGAGACAAATACCCCGAACCTGAACCAGTTGATATCAAGAGAGTATCACAGATTATCATATCTGCAGCAATAATATCTATAATTATATTTTCATTGATTATTTATGGTATTATGAACTTAACTGGTTATATCTAATCCAAAAGGCTTTATTTGAGAGTGACTGTTATGAAATTATCAGATGTAGATGGCAAAAACTTTAAAGGTGAACAGCCAGAAGAACTGGAAGAAGAAAAATATGATAATGAGATTTTTAATGTAATGAAGGATAATGGTGTAAGCAAAGAGGCACTTGTAGATACAGCAATGGAGTTATACTTCTCCCACCCGGGCATTGAAACACGGGACAAAGCTGAAAATATATTTACAAGAGAGCTTGAGATTGCTTTTTCTGATCCAAATCTTTGTATATTGGTGTATTCCGGAATATTGCTTGAAAAGGAAGGTAAAGCTGGTACACTTCCAAATCTGAGTAAAAGTTCCTATGAAAAAGACCTCTCTTTTATTATCGCAGATGAAGTACTCGGTATGAGTATTTCAAAATACATCAGTGGAGACAAGGGTATGTTCGAGTATGTCCGGTTTGACAAAGAAAAACCTGGTATTCTTTCAAAGCTTGGACCCTTTATGGATGATGTCGTTGCTGGTATTGTCGGTGGTGTCTCTGCAAATATGTACACAAGAGCCATTGCAGAAATGGACAACAGTAATAATTCTAAAGAATAAATAACTGGTGTGATTGCAGAATGAACCCTTTTCTACTTGCAGTCAAATCTGGGTTTGGTTTTTTATCCACCATTCCTTTTGGACTCACAATGGAAGGTCTCGATGAACTGGTAAAAAGAATATACCTTTTCCCTTTTGTCGCTGTTGTAATTGGTATTATCACAGGTGCATTTGCCTACCTGTTTAATTTTATATTCCCTCCTGTCATCAGTGCAGTTGCTATCCTTATAATAATCTACTATTTTACAGGATTTAACCATCTTGACGGACTTGCAGATTTTGGGGACGGACTAACAGCACATGGGTCACGGGATAAAAAAATAAATGCTATGAAAGACGTATCAATCGGTATCGGAGGTGCTGCCTTCTGTGTCCTGGGACTCATCTCATTATATGCAGTTGTTATTACACTGCTGGATAAAAATTTAATACAGAATATAAATCTTAGTACTGGTTTGATGATTTTTTCATCCCTGGTTGTAGCCGAGATAGGGGCAAAACAATCGATGCTCACGATTGCAGTGTTTGGCAAATCCATACATGAAGGTTTGGGGTCTATGGTTATTGACAATACTACATTTCCAAAATACCTTATAGGTCTGATAGGTGGTGGGTTTTTCTGTGGGCTAATGCTCGGTGTACTTGGTATAATCGGATTTATAGCAGCAGTGTTTTCTGCTCTGATAATACTTAATATAACCAACCGCCATTTTGGAGGTGTAAGCGGTGACGGACTGGGAACTGCAAACGAGGTTGGTCGCATAATTGCATTGTTAGCCATTATACTAGTGGTTAAAAGTGGTTACGGAGGTATTATGATATGGACGTTGTTATAATGGCCGGTGGTCGGGGTACAAGGCTTGGAATGGGTGAAAAACCCTGTGTACAGATTCTGAGACACCCGTTAATAAGTTATGTCATTGATGCGCTCGATAAGGCAAAAAACATAGGTCAGATTTATGTTGCTGTTTCCCATGCTACTCCGAACACAGAAAAATATGTTTCAAATAAATATCAAGGCCAGGTGAAAGTTATCAAAACCGTAGGCGGTGATTATGTAGGGGACATGATATGTGCAGTTGAAAATGCAGGGATTAAAGAACCGGTTATGATAATAATGTCAGACCTTGCTCTTATAACCCCTGAATTGATTGATGAAATCATAGATGAGTACTATAAATGCGGCAAACCTGCCCTTTCTGTGCATGTTCCAATTTCTGTATGCAAAAAACTTGGACTCAGACCAGACACAGTGTTCAATAGAGAAGGTAACCTGATTGTACCCACCGGTGTTAATGTATTGGATGGAAAATATATCAGACAGGAGCAAGATGATTACAACCTTATAATGGAAAATCCTCAACTTGCTCTTAACATAAACACACCTGATGATTTAGAACGTTGTGAAAACAAACTACTTGAAAGGTCCACATGAATATATATTATATTAGCAAAATTAGTATAATTATTATACGTAATCCAAAAAATAATATAATCTCTGGGATAAATATAATAAAAAATTAAATTATAAATGTAGTAACACAAAATTGTATATACAGGACACTCCAAATAAATGATTAAGAGTTGTTAAAAAACAATTTTATAGATATATTTATCAGGTGGTTATAAATGGCAGAAACATCACAGGAAGAGACTTCTCAACCAGAGAGAGTCAGTACAGAGATAAAGGGTCTGGATGACATGTTACATGGGGGATTCTTTAAAGAAACTGTTAATGTCGTTTCTGGTAATTCAGGAACAGGAAAAACAATATTAGGATCACAGTTTTTGTATGAAGGTGCAAAAAAAGGCGAAAAAGGAATGTGTATAATAACTTCCGAAGAATCCAAGTCACTGGTTAGAGAAATGAAAACCTCTTTTGGATGGGATCTAAAAGACATGGAGCAACAGGGACTTATCACATTTGTTGATATAACAGACCCCAGCTTGCGCCTCCAGAAAAGTGTAGAAATTGCACCTTCTGAGCTTATAAAAAGTTTCAAGAAATTGGTTGAAAGCAAGATAGAGAAAGAGAAACCACAGCGTATATTTGTCGATTCGATAGAAGCACTCTTTCTGGCAATTGAATCAAATTACAAACTCAGAACAATGGTAGATGATGTATTTAGTGTGTTTAGAAGTCACGGTGTAACAACTGTTGTTAGTGTGGGGACTCTTTTCGGACTAAATGATGTGGTTGAATATGGTGCAGATTCTGTAATTAAATTGGAACGTTTCAAAACCGGAAACAATCTCCAGCGCTCCATCTATGTCATGAAAATGCGAGGTTCAAAAACCATTAATGAGATTCGAGTGTTGAATATATCAGATAACGGTATGGATGTACTCGCACAATCACCATACCTCTAAACTTTTGTACCAGTTTTTAAAATTTAGAAGATATACCAGTCGTTGTCATTTTCTGAATGTTCTTCATCTATTGCGACCGTCCTTCTTTCCAGTCCCATTTTTGTTGTTATGGCATCAGAAAAATCCTGAAGATAATCTTTCTGGTTCAGACTTCCATATATGAATTTTTTATCCGGTTGGATATTGTTTTGAATCGTTTCTTCTTCAGGAACAATTTTTACATCTATATCTACCATTTCGGATGCTTTTTCCATTGCCTTTCTGAAATCACCTATACAGTAGGCTATCCTGTGTTTGTATTTGTGCCTTGTCTTTTCAAGATAGTGAGCCAGACGCTCACTTTCCATTTTTATGAAATCCCGTTTTATTTTCGGCACATTGCATTTACCAAGCATAAACTGATAATGCATAAAGGGATACAGAGTATCAAGTTCCCTGGGTGTAACACCACATGTACCAAACACTACCACATGAACCTGTTCGGGATTTAGAATCCCAAATATCACTCTGTCGAAAACTCTATGTGAAGGGCTTTCATGGTATGGCTTTTTCTTTGCACATGGTACAAAAATACAGACATTCCTTTCAGGAGGGTCATACTCATCCATTATCCAGTCATTTGCACGTTTCATATCCGGATGATAGATAATTTCATCTGTATCCAGTGGTTTATCAGAACGCTCATCTTCAGGAATTATAGGTTCCATTTGTTTGCGGGTGAACCTGGGAAATTATATATATAATTAACGATATGTTTATTATGGTTTTGGACAAACTATACAATCATTTACAATTAAAACACTACAACTTATAAACCGAGTGATTCATGATGGCACATTCTATTCCCGAAATGCTGAGAGCCAATTTCAATTGCGATGATGTAGCAAAATGTATACTGGGACTTAAAGACCTTGATTTACAAGCATACAAACTGCTACTTGTTAACGGTCCGATGACAGCCGAAAAACTGGGAGAACTGCTGGATAGAGAACGCAGTACATCCTACCGATCACTGCAAAATTTAATTTCCTGCGGTCTGGTCTACAGGGAAAGCCGTTCAATTGATGTTGGTGGTTACTATTACGAATATGTAGCAATATACCCGGATTCTGTTAAAAAAATGATGCAGGAGAACATCGATGACTGGTATAAAAAAGTCAGTTCACTTATCGATAATATCGATGAGGAACTGGCAGCATACTGAAAGGTAATACGTGATTTAAAAATTATTGCTGCGTTTTATCAACAAACATTTTCATTCTCTCAAGCGCTTCCTGGATTTCATCCTTTGATGCTGCGTAGGAGCAGCGCAGGAATCCCTGTCCTGCTTCACCAAATACATCTCCGGGAATTGTTACAACTTTCTGGTCATCCAGAAGGTTTTCCGCGAACTCGGATGACGTCATGCCTGTGCTCTGAACAGAGGGGAATGCGTAGAATGCTCCCTTGGGTTCAAAACACTCAAGACCAATGTTATTGAGACCATTTACAATAAGATGCCTGCGCCTGTCGTATTCACGAACCATCTTGTCCAGTTCATCATTTCCGTTCCTTAATGCTTCCATTGCACCAATTTGGGCAACTATAGGTGCACAGAGCATGGTGTATTGATGTATCAGCATCATCGAGCTTATTATTTCAGAATCACCGAGTGCATAAGCTATCCTAAATCCTGTCATTGCATACGATTTTGATAAACCGTTCAGCAATATCGTGCGGTTGCGCATTCCTTCAAGGGATGCAAAACAGGTATGTTCACCTTCATAGGTCAGACAGTCATAAACTTCATCAGAAATGACCATCAGGTCATTATCAACCACCACATCTGCTATTTCTTCAAGATCAGATTTGTCCATGGTGGCTCCTGTCGGATTATTCGGATAATTCAAAACCACTGCCTTGGTTTTGTCAGTGATGGAATTTTCCAGTTCTTCTGGAGTGATTTTGAAATTGTTGGACATTTTAGTGGAAACTGTGACCGGAATACCACCCGCAAATATCACAGATGGAACATATGCAACATAGGACGGCTGAACCACAATCACTTCGTCACCAGGATTAACAATTGCACGGATTGCAAGGTCCAGTGCCTCACTGACGCCTGTTGTTACAAGGACTTCGGATTCTGGATCAAATTCAACACTGTATTTATTTGAGAATAAATCCGATATCTGTTCACGGAGTTCTATGAGTCCGTAATTTGATGTGTAGGATGTTTCTCCCTGTTCAATTGAATGAATGCAGGACTCTCTGATATGCCATGGAGTCATATAATCAGGTTCCCCAACACCCAAGGATATGATATCGTCATCAGCTCCGCAAACCATATCAAAAAACCGTCTGATTCCGGAGGGTGGTACATTTTTCAGATTGTCTGCAATAAAACAGGATGGGTCGCATTGCGGTCTCAAAATATATGCCCCTTAAATTTATGGTGATACAGGCAAACGTTTAATGTGTTCAGGTTCATCAAATATAAAACCATCTTCTTTATAGGTTTTCAAAACAAAATGGGTTGACGTACTATGAACCTGTTCAAGGGTTGCTATCTTTTCCGCTACAAAAAACGCCACTTCTTTCATCGACCTGCCGCGTACAGTAAGCGAAATATCATGGTCTCCAGATATTAATCTCACTGAACGCACTTCTGGAAATTTGTATAGACGCTCTGCTATTGCCTGATAACCAAGTTTTCTCTCAAGTATAACCTTCAATTCAATGATTGCATATACATAATTTTCTCCTGCCCGTTCCCAGTCAATAATGGTTTTATATTTACGGATAACTTTGTCCTTCTCAAGTTTAGCAATTATATTATTAACTTCTGTAACTGACAGGCCTGTTTGAGATGAGATGTTTTCAGGTGATGCACGAGCATCTTCTTCCAATATTTCCAGTATATGCCAGGTATGTTTATCCATACTACATTCCTTTCAATATAAAATTGATAAATAAAAATGAAACAATTTACTCAATCAAAACTGCATTAACAACCCCATCCTGACCAGGACGGCTTGTTACTTTAGCATCGCCCATTTCGGTTTTGATTACTGAGCCTTTTGTAATGATGTTACGTCTCATGTAATGTACGTTTGCAGGATTGTCAATTACGTTTTCAATAGTTGATTTCTGGGTTGTTCCATCCGCAGGATTGGTTACATTGACCTCATTACATCTCAGAAGCCTGACTTTGCGGTTTCCGCCCTTTGAAGCAATGTTTTTTCTCTTGGTGTCATTAACATAGGTTTCAGCTGATTCCCTGCCTATTTCATGTTTTCGTTTACCACGCACTGGCTTGAGTTTAGCGCCGCTTGGGGTTCTTCTCGATCTTCCTTGCCACTTCATAATATATCCTCTTATATTTTTGAATATATAAAATGTAATTCTTATTTATAAAGGTTGTAGAATTATATTTATTTCAACTGGAGGTTTTATTACTTGCTGGATTGTATAAGAAGTTTTCGAATGGATCCAGCAAAGGTTTAGAGATTATCAAATTAGGTCATAATTTCACCCATTCTAATTTGATGATATTTTCTC
>NZ_JBKGYF010000079.1:0-7907 GCF_046546175.1 Methanohalobium sp.
AAAATCTACAAAACTTAAGCAATTAAATATTATAACTTAATTAAGGATTGTTGGAAAGGCTGTTTAGCCAAGTGGTAGTTCACATAAACATTTATAACTAATGAGCGCATATATATATAAGTCCTGAAAGGCTAAAAAGCAAAATCGGTCAAAATCAGTACAAAAATTTTTAATTGAATTTGACTTAAATATTATCCAATTATATTTTTAAATGTAGAAAGCATTTTTAATATATTTATCCGATTTTCACGGAGATTTATTATTATGTCTGATAAACAGATTTATGATTCAACAAACATACAGGTACTTGAAGGGCTTGAAGCTGTACGCAAACGTCCGAGCATGTATATCGGGAGTGTTGACGGTAGAGGACTCCATCATCTTGTGTACGAAGTAGTAGATAATAGTATTGATGAAGCTCTTGCAGGTTACTGTTCTGAGATTGATGTAGTTTTAAATTCTGATGGAAGTGTTACTCTTGAAGACGATGGCAGGGGAATACCTGTTGATACACATGCCAAATATAACAAGTCTGCACTTGAAGTTGTAATGACGCTGCTCCATGCAGGAGGGAAGTTCGATAAGAGCACCTACAAGGTTTCAGGAGGTCTTCATGGAGTAGGTGTATCTGTTGTGAATGGTCTTTCTGAATGGCTGGAAGTAGAGGTAAAACGTGATGGTAAACGTTATTACCAGCGTTATGAGAAAGGGATTCCAAAAACTGATGTACAGATTCTTGGGGATACCGAAGGAACTGGTACCAGATGTACCTTCAAACCGGACACGGAAATATTTGAATCCACTGAATTTGATTATGAATCACTATCCACAAGGCTTAGAGAACTTGCATTCCTGAATAAAGGTATAAAAATAAAAATCAAAGATGAACGAACCGATGAAGGATATGAAGATGTTTTCCAATATGATGGCGGAATTGTATCCTTTGTTAAACATTTGAATAAAAACAGGACGCCTCTTCATGAGGAACCCATTTATTTTGAAGGGGAAAGAGATGGGACAATTGTGGAAATTGCTATCCAATATACTGATAGCTATGGTGAGTATGTATATTCCTTTGCAAACAATATTAACACCCATGAGGGCGGAACTCATGTAATCGGTTTCAAAACCGCACTTACACGAGTAGCTAACGATTATATCAGAAAAAATGAAATTGAAAAAGGCAATGTTAAACTTTCAGGTGAAGATATCAGGGAAGGTTTAACAGCTATTATAAGTGCAAAAATACCGGAACCACAATTTGAAGGACAAACAAAAACCAGACTTGGTAACAGTGATATTAAAGGTATTGTAGAATCAATGGTTGCTGATGGTCTGTCCAGATATCTGGAAGAAAACCCAAAAGTTGCAAATTCTATTATTAAAAAAGCACTCTCTGCAAAACGTGCAAGGGAAGCTGCAAAAAAAGCAAGGGAGTTGACTAGAAGGAAAAGTGCATTGGAGGTCAGTACTCTTCCAGGTAAACTTGCGGATTGTTCAGAAACCGATCCATCCGTTTCAGAAATATTCCTTGTGGAAGGTGACTCAGCTGGTGGTTCTGCAAAGATGGGGAGAGACCGCAGATTTCAGGCGATATTACCATTCCGCGGTAAAATAATAAATGTGGAAAAAGCCCGTCTTTCAAAGGTGCTGAAAAATAAAGAAATACTTTCATTGATCACCGCAATGGGTACAGGTGTCGGAGAAGATTTTGACATCAGTAAAGCACGTTATCAGAAAGTTATCATCATGACAGATGCGGATGTAGATGGAGCACATATAAGAACATTGGTTCTTACGTTCTTCTTCCGATACATGCATGAAATGATTGATAGCGGATATATCTATATTGCCCAGCCACCACTATATCGTATCAAGAAGGGTAAAAAAGAATATTATATCCATGATGAAAAGGAGAAAAATAAAAAGCTTAAAGAGCTTGGTGAGAAAGGGATTTCACTTCAAAGATATAAGGGTCTTGGTGAAATGAACCCTGAACAGTTATGGTCAACCACCATGAACCCTGAATCACGTAAATTGACACAGGTTACAATGGAAGATGCTGCAACGGCTGACGAGATGTTTTCCATACTCATGGGTGAAGAGGTGGAACCTCGTAGACAGTTCATTGAAAAACATGCAACAGACGTTGTCAACCTTGATATATGATGCTAGATGTATGAGGTCATAATTAATGTCACAAAACGATAATTTTACTGAAGATGACTCTGAGAGAATCGATGTTCAGGAAACTGATACCGGAGAAGATGTGATGCCGGTGTTAATCGAAGAAGAGATGAAAAAATCATACATCGATTATGCAATGAGTGTTATTGTAGGCAGGGCACTTCCTGATGCGCGTGATGGATTAAAACCAGTTCATAGACGTATACTGTTTTCTATGAAGGAAGCAGGCATCACCTATGATAAACCGTACAAAAAATCCGCACGTGTAGTGGGAGATGTTCTCGGTAAGTTCCATCCTCACGGCGATATGGCAGTCTATGATTCACTTGTCAGAATGGTTCAGGAATTTTCCATGCGCTACCCTCTGATAGATGGTCAGGGTAATTTTGGTTCAATTGATGGAGATTCGGCTGCAGCAATGCGTTATACAGAAGTACGCATGGAAAAAATAGCTGAAGAAATGCTTGTTGATATTGATAAAGAAACCGTCCCCTTCCAACCTAATTATGATGGAGCGTTAACTGAACCAACAGTACTACCTGCCAAACTTCCAAACCTGATTATTAATGGTTCTACAGGTATAGCAGTTGGTATGGCTACCAATATACCACCTCATAATCTGGGGGAAGTAGCTGATGGATTGTTAATGATGATTGACAATCCAGAAGTATCAATATCTGAACTCAGAACTGCGATAAAAGGACCGGATTTCCCGACAGCTGGAACAATTCTTGGTACAGATGGAATCAGATCCGCCTATGAAACCGGGCGCGGACGCATTCAAATACGTTCGGTTGCAGAAATCGAGGAAATTAAAAACGATAAAAACCGCATTATAGTTTCAGAACTGCCATATCAGGTTAACAAAGCAAACCTTATTGAAAGCATTGCGTCTCTTGTAAGAGATAAAAGGATACAGGGCATATCAGATCTCAGGGATGAATCCGATAGAGAAGGAATTCGGATTGTCATTGAACTGGTACGCAACATCAATCCGAATGTAATACTCAATCAGTTATACAAACATACCCAGCTCCAGGTAACCTACGGCATAATTAATCTTGCACTGGTAGACGGAGTACCCAAGGTATTGAACCTGTACGAACTCCTTCAGATTTATCTACAGCACAGGATGGATGTGATTCAGAAACGCAGTCAATATCAGTTGAAAAAAGCAGAAGATAGAGCCCATATTCTTGATGGTCTGAAAATCTGTCTTGGTAACCTTGATGATGTTATATCATTTATCAGAAAATCGAAAACAACACCTGAAGCAAAAGAAGGTTTAATTGAAAGATTCCAACTTGATGAAGCACAGGCAAAAGCAATCCTTGATATGCGATTACAGAATCTAACCGCTATGGAGCGGGAGAAGATTGAAAGCGAATATAATGAGCTGGTTGAAAAAATAGCGGACCTGAAAGAAATCATAGCAAGTGATTCCAGAAAATATGAAATAATAAAAAATGAGTTAACCGAACTCAAAGAGGACTATGCAAATGTACGACGTACTGATATCCAGCCTTCTGGTCTAGAACTTAGTGATGAAGATATGATTCCTGATGAAGAAGTTTTCATTACAATCACTAATAGCGGTTACATAAAACGCTTACCAGTGGATACTTATTCCAAACAACACCGCGGCGGCCGAGGAGTTGCAGGTATAAACGTGAAAGACGATGATTTTGTAGAGGATGTGTTTGTGGCATCTACCCATGATTATCTCCTTCTATTCACAAATAAAGGCAGAGTCAACTGTAAAAAGGTGTACGAAATTCCGCAGGGAAGCAAGCAATCAAGAGGTAAAGCTCTTGTTAATCTGTTTGAACTGGAAAATGATGAAGCAGTATCATCCATGATCACAATAAAAGAATTTCCGGGTGATAGGTACCTGTTAATGGCTACCAAAAAAGGAACGGTGAAAAAAACCCCATTATCAGAGTTTAAAACCCGTAAAAAATCAGGACTTATAGCTATTAATCTGCCTGGTGAGGATGAACTTGTGAATGTAATCCTGACAGATGGCAAAAGTGATGTAGTTCTGGTATCCAGTGGTGGTAAAGCGATTCGTTTTGCAGAAACCAATGTTCGTCCCATGGGTAGAACTGCACAGGGTGTACGGGGAATGAGATTGGATACCAAGGACATGATTATAAGTATGGATACTTTATCTGATGAGGAGCATTCAAAACTTCTTACAATTACTGAAAATGGTTTCGGAAAGCGTACCAGATTCGATGAATACCGTAGAATGAATAGAGGTGGACGTGGTGTTACCACTATCCATATGACACCCAGAAATGGTCCAGTAGTAAATGTTAAAACTGTTAAGGATGATGATGATATTGTAGTTACCAGTTACCAAGGGCTTGTTATACGTATACCTGTAAAAGATATTCGTGTACAGGGCAGGAACACACAGGGTGTTAAAATAATGAACATGCGGGAAAATGATAAAGTTATTGGGGTCGCAAGAATTAAAAAAGATGATGATAACTAAACAAACACTTTTAACACTACAAAATAGCAATCCAAATAAAAATAATTTGATAAAATAATTTGATAATACGATCACAGGGTTGATTTGATGGAAATAAAAAATCTAAGACATGGTACTGAACTAATCAAACGCGGGTTTGCAAAAATGCAAAAAGGTGGTGTGATTATGGACGTCACAACACCTGAACAGGCAGAAATTGCCGAAAAAGCGGGTGCAGTTGCTATAATGGCGCTTGAAGCTGTACCTGCAGATATAAGGGAAGCAGGTGGAGTTGCCAGAATGGCAGACCCTGCAGTGGTATCCCAGATTGTTGAGTCAGTAACAATACCAGTAATGGCAAAAGCTCGAATAGGGCATACTGTTGAAGCAGAAATCTTAGAATCAATCGGTGTTGACATGATTGATGAGTCTGAAGTTCTAACACCAGCGGATGCCATATACCACATCGATAAAACACAATTTACAGTACCGTTTGTCTGTGGAGCTCGTAATCTCGGGGAAGCACTACGACGAATCAATGAAGGAGCTGCCATGATACGTACAAAAGGTGAAGCAGGAACGGGAGATGTAAGCCAGGCAGTCCAT
The DNA here is from genome assembly GCF_046546175.1 of Methanohalobium sp. Taxonomy (NCBI): domain Archaea; kingdom Methanobacteriati; phylum Methanobacteriota; class Methanomicrobia; order Methanosarcinales; family Methanosarcinaceae; genus Methanohalobium; species Methanohalobium sp. Next base: position 5,273 of record NZ_JBKGYF010000079.1, read on the forward strand.
CACATGAAACAGATTATGGGTGAAATCCGGGAATACTCAGGTAAATCCAAAGAAGAGTTGATGATGGTTGCCAGAGATATCGGAGCACCGTACGAACTACTGGAAGAAACTGTTAAGCTTGGAAGACTGCCAGTTGTCAATTTTGCAGCAGGAGGTATTGCTACACCTGCGGATGCAGCTCTTATGATGAAACTGGGAGCAGACGGAATATTTGTCGGTTCTGGCATATTCAAGGCAGAAAATCCTGAAAAGATGGCAAGTGCAATCGTTGAAGCGGTTAACAATTATGATAACCCTGCAAAACTTGCAGGAATTTCTAAAGGCATAGGTTCTGGTATGAAAGGTATCAGTGCTGATACAATTGCAGAAGAACAAATTCTCCAGACCCGTGGATATTAAATTAAATTTTCCAATTTTAAATTTTTAGATGGTTCCAGTATGCGTATAGGTGTAATTGCATTACAGGGAGATGTTTCAGAACATGTTGATGCTTTAAAAAGAGTTATTTCTGAACGTGGTAAAAATGGTGATATAGTCACTGTAAAGCATAGTGGTATTGTTCCAACCTGTGATGCACTGGTTTTACCAGGTGGTGAAAGCACTACACTTGGACGTCTCCTTGTCTATGAAGGTATAGCTGATGAAATAAAAAAGGCTGCATTAAACGGCGTACCAGTTATGGGTACCTGTGCGGGTTTAATACTCATGGCAAAAGAGGGAGATGGTCAAGTTCAAAAAACGCATCAATATTTACTCTCACTTATGGATATTACTGTAAACAGAAACGCATTCGGGAGACAAAGAGAATCTTTTGAATTCAAGCTTAGTGTATCTATTTTTGATACCCCTTACATAGCAATTTTTATACGTGCTCCTGCAATTGTAAGATGTGGGGATGAGGTAAAAAAACTGGCAGATATTGATGATTACATTGTCGCTGCCGAACAGGACAATTTGATTGCACTTGCGTTCCATCCGGAACTTACAGATGATTTACGCTTCCATCACCATTTTCTTGATAAAATCTCAAAAGACCAAACTAAATAAAAATTTATAATAATGGAAGGTAAAAACCCTTATGTATTTACAAGCTGTCCGAAAATTCTATACTAGCAATTTATTTTTATCTATTATATAAATAAATATAGGTAAATGACTGATTTATCTTTTAATGGCGTTTATTCATTCATCCAAAAACCAGGAACATTGAAATTACCTGATATAAGAGTAATGATAAGAACTGATAATATATGTTACCTGTTTGGTTCTTTTGTAGAATGTATCCACTTTAATGTTAATTGTCAGACAGGCTCTAAACTCATGGGCTTTCACGTACCTCTGTTACCCATTCTTCGTAATTTTGGATAGATAACGGATAAATTAACCGAGAAATTTTTTAATTGTTTCTTCAAATTTATCAGAATCCAAAGGTTTTGATAAGTATTCATCGCAACCTGCTTCAATGAATTTTTCTCTATCCCCTTTCATAGCATAAGCAGTTACTGCTATTATAGGTGTGTTTAGAAGACATGGTTTTTCTTTAAGTTTGGGTAAAAGTTCCAAACCATCCATTTTTGGCAGTTGGATGTCCAATAATATCAAATCAAAATTGTATTCATCTACTTTATCAAGAGCTTCCACCCCGTCCTCCACGTTAATTACATTATAACTATCTGAACCAATTAAATTGATGAAATCATTCATCAGCTGTCTATTTAGTCTATTATCTTCGATAATCAGTATATTATGCATCAAATCCACCCATAAAACACTAACAAAACTTTTGCTCACTATTCAGACGTCAAAACTCACATATAAATATAATTGTCATTGATCTGTTACTGTTCAGTTTTTTGTTGTGTGAGTTTGTGTTCTCTGCCCTTGCTGACCTCGGGAACCAGTGCATCATATCCAACTTTATTCCATCTATCCTGCCAGTAGTATCCGGTCATTCTTGTGATACCAATTTTTTCAGCGGCTTCGCTGACAGAATCACCAAGATACCTGAATTTGCAGAAATATAGACGTCTCAACATCCTGGCATTGGTCTCGGTTTTTAACAGGTTGTTGAGCTGGTCAAGTGCTACATGATGTACAATATCGATCTGGTCTTTTCTTCTTTGTTTCATAAGAAGATATATGCTGGTTGTGTATAAAGAGCTATGTATCTAACTATAGTTTAACAGACCCTGAATCAAGATTTATCAAGAACAAGAAAGGCAGAATAGAACAGGGATACAACACTCAAATCACTGTTGACCATAAGGAAGGAATCATAATCGAAAACGATGTTTGTCAGGATAGAAACGATGCTCATCAGCTTAAACCACAACTTGAACTTGTTGAAAAGTACTGTGGAAGATTAAGTAAAAATACGAAAATCTGTGCTGACAGTGGTTACATTCATGAAAAGAATATACAATTCCTGAAACAGAAAGAACTGGACCCTTATATACCGGAACAAATCGATAATAGTTATAAGAAAAATCCTAAACCTGAAAATGATACTAAGCATCCTTATCATGTTTCAAGATTCATTTATGATGAACAAAGGGATGTGTATATCTGTCCTGAAAACGAGATTTTGACATTTTCTTATGAATCAAATGATAGAGACAGGCCAGGAAAACTTCGA